>QGUT01000077.1 GCA_003242255.1 Bacillota bacterium | reverse complement strand
TCACGAAATTGTTTATGCCCTCGGTGAGGTTTTCCAGTTCCTTCATCTTTTGCGCCGACAGGGTGCTGGTTTCCGAGGATAAGGTGAGCTGATGGAGGAGGTCTTCCAGCACCTTCCTGGTGGTCCCCACCTTTTCTAATATCGTATTTATCCCCGTTTCCCTCTCCCGGGTCTGCTGAGCGATTTGCTCGGCGAGGGACGAGAGGGAGTTTACGTTGTCGGAAGTCTCCTGAGCCGCTTCGGCCTGCTCGCCGGCCCCCTGGGCTATTTCTTCGATGGAGGTCGCAATCTGCCCCGCTGCCTCGCTGATGAGGTCCATGCTGTGGTTAAAGCGGCTGAAGAAGTAGCTCAGTTCTTCGGAAGTCCTCTGCAGCTTCCCCATGAGGCCGAAGACCAGCTCAAAGGCGGCGAGCACCGGCTCCACCATAAAATCGAACTTGCCCCGCAAACTCTTCAGGCGGTTGACCGAAGGCAGCTTTCCTTTGGAAAACTGGTCGATTATATCGGCCATCTCGTAAAGTCGCTTCACTATGCCTTTCAATATGAGGTAATCCACCGCAAAAGATGCGATTAAGGCCACGAGAAAGGCGAACGCAGTGTTTATCCCCCCGAGAAACCTGATAGCAACAAATAAAATGGCGACGGGTGGAATGGAAAAGTAAAGGGAAAGCGTGAACAGATTTTTTTGGCCTTTCATAGTTCGACTCGATCACCTAAACCGATTTTTGCGCGGTCTAGATGGCTGGGGTATTTCTAGTCCGCCTCCTCAAGTGCCTCACCCCCAGCAGGCGGTATTTGAGGCTCACCTTAAGTATTATTATAGCAAATTGTATCAGATTATCCAAATTAGGTAAATACAGTATTTTTTCTCCTTATTCCCAATAATATTAAAAGAATTCCTATTACTACGCTGGGTATTAGAGGGTCCAGCCATTCGGGCAGCGCGTATTTCCCGGCCAGCATGGCCAAAGGACTTACCACCATCGAGAGCACCGCAAACTTTCGGTCAACCCTGCCCTTCAGGAAAATCGCCGCCCACAGGGGGCCGAAAACGGAAGCTCCGCGAAGCCCCATGGACATAAAGCTCCACTTCAATATGAGGGATTTCAAATTCCCGCTGGTAAAGAGGAGGGCAATGCCTAAGACGCCTATCAGGCTCAGCCTCGAGACCTTCAAAAGGTCGGTGTCTTCGGCCTTGGGATTTATAAATCTGGCGTAAAGATCTCGGGCAAAAAGGGTGCTGATGCCCAGGGCGAGGCCCGAGCCAGTGCCGGCCACGGCAACTAGCAAGGTGGCCAGCACCACTCCCCCGAACCATGGGTTCAGGCCTTTTATCACGAAAAGCGGCAGGGCCGCCGCCGGATCGATACTGCCAACTTCTTCCACCCTGCTTGCTGCTTTGTCCTTTGCTAATATCCCCTATTCGCGCTGGTTTAAATTTCTATACAAGCTGACTATCATATGGACAATTATGGCCGGCTTAATATATATAAATGACGGCGGAAAAAGGACTTTCTTACAACATTGCCCCGCTTGTGGGCCACGGCACGATAAAAGTTGGCGTTATGGGCTTTGAGACGAGAAAGCCCACAGCCCAAGAGATGCAAAAAATGATAGATCTTCTCGTAAGAGAACTGGATAGAGGATTGTACGGCCTTTCTACAGGTCTAGAATATGAACCCGGTTCTTATACAACTAACGAAGAACTGGTGGAACTCTGCAAAGTAGTCAAAGATTACGGAGGAATATATACGACCCATATGAAAAATGAGGGAAGATACGTATTGGAGAGCATTGACCAAGCTCTGGAGGTTGCAGATAAATCTGGAGTATCGCTGGAAATTTCCCACTTAAAGGCTCAGTATCGTCCAAATTGGGGCAAAGTGAAGATGGCCCTCGAGAAGATAGATAAAGCATCGAAATCCGGAATAAATGTGGACTTTGACCAGTACCCCTACATAGCTTTCGGGAGCGGTTTGATAGATCTCATTCCCCCATGGGCAAAAGCTCAGGGAGCAAGTAAAATGGTGGAACTTTTAAAAGACAATTCCGTCCGAGCAAGGGTCATAGAAGACATGAAGAAAGACCATAAGGATTGGGAAAATCCCATGGTCGGAAGCAGTTGGGAAGATATCAAGATTGCCATGCTGAAGACCGAGAAGAATAAAAAATACGAGGGGAAAAATTTAGCTCAAATAGCTGAAGATATGGAAGTTTCTCCGTATGATGCCGTAATTGACCTGCTGATTCAAACTGAAAAATCGAGGACTGTTAAAAGAAGGCTACATGGCCGATATAACTATTTTCGACAAAGACAACATCATCGACGTGGCTACTTTCGACAACCCGCATCAGTATCCGAAAGGAATCGAATACGTCATAGTAAACGGAAAGATAGTCATATACAAAGGCGAACACACTGGCCAGCTTCCCGGAAAAGTATTAAAGAGAAATGTAGATTGATCTTTACTGAGAATCCCCTATCATGGGGGGTTCTCTGTTTTTAAGTATAAAACTCGATTTTATCGCTTACCTGGATATTTTGCTCATGCTCTTTGGAAGAAAGCACCTTTTCCACGAGTAAGGCCACCCCGTCCTCGTCGTTTCTAGCCGTCACAAAGTCCGCCCTCTGCTTTACCGCCTCAGGGGCATTCCCCATCGCCACCCCCAGGCCTGCGAATTTGATCATCTCAAGGTCGTTGAAGTTGTCCCCTACCGCAATTATTTCTTCCCTCTTTATACCGAGCAGTCCCGATAGGACCTCAAGGCCCTTGGCCTTGGACACGCTGCCTTCCAGGATATCGATGCTGTTTTTTACGGACGTGGTTATATAAATCTTTTCCCCCAGCTCCCCGGAAAGCTCTCGGGAAAAGGCCTCTACCTCCTCCGGCTCTCCCGAGACCACCACCTTGGTAGGCGCCTCCTTTAAAAGGGACAAGGCCCTTTTTAAATTTCCGACGCTTTCCGCCGGCACCAGCACGAAATCTCTCACGTAATTAATAAAACCCGGTAACGTGAATTTCCTGGCGAAGTGAAAAATACGCCCGAGCTGGGCCTTCTTGTAGGAAGGGCCTGCAAATAGAATTATGTCTTTTAAAAAGATCTTCACCTGAAGACTCGGGTACTTTTGGGCCTTTTCCAGGGTGTGCCTGGCCAGTTCTAAGGGGAGGGGCCGGGAATAGAGTTCCTCTCCGGTGTACACGTCTTTAATCAGGGCCCCGTCGTTGGAAACCACCGGCGCGTTTACTGGGATGCTCCTCGCTATGCGCAGGGCGCTTCCCCAAAAGCGGCCCGTCGCCAGGGTCACTATCATCCCCGCCTCCATCGCTTTCCTCAGAGCCTGTCGTGTCCGGCGGGATATGGTGTAGCCGCTGGAAAGCAAGGTGCCGTCTATGTCCAGTGCTATCATCTTGTAGGATCCGTTCATAATCCGACCTCCTTCAGAAGCCCTATGAGCTGCCTGGCGTTTATCACCGCCGAAGCGTTGAAGTGGTTATTCATGGCTATAAAGACCACTTCCGTCTTCCGGGAGAGTTCCTTTATCCGGGGCACCCACTCGGACAGTTCCTTTTCGGTGTAAAGGTAGTCGTAGCGCTCGTAGGACTTCTGATGGTTATACCACTTCTCCGCATTCCTGCCGTGGAACCGCACGTAGCCTATGGAGCTGGTGGCTATCACCGCCGGCGGGAGGAGGCCTTTTACCGGCGGTTCGTCCACGCACACGAAGGCCATCTGGTTTTCCCTGAGGAGCTTTATGACCTCCAATCTTAACCAGTCGTCGCACCGGAACTCAACGGCGAGGGGAATCCCCTCCAGCCTCTCCCGCAGCCGTTTCAGAAAGTCCCGGTTCTTCTCCGTGTTATGGAAGCTGTAGGGGAACTGGGCCAGCACGCAACCGAGCCTGCCCGCTTCTATGAGCGGCTTTAAGGCTTCTTTGAACTTGCCCACCGTATTTTCCCCCAGGTCCTGCTGGTGGGTCATGCCGCCGTAGGCCTTTATGACGAACAGGAAGTTTTCGGGGGTCTTTTTCATCATGTGGTAAATCATATAGGGGGAAGGCAGGCTGTAGTAAGTGGAGTTGACCTCGGTGAAGGGAAATTCCCTGCTGTAAAAGGAAAGCATATCGCTTTCCTTTATGTCCTCAGGGTAAAATTTGCCCTTCCAGTCCCGGTAGGAATAGCCCGAAGTGGCAACAAGTATCAAAGGCAAAGGCGATTCCTCCAACGTCTTATACTTCTATCTTTACGATATCGTGTTTTATCGCTAAAAGCAAGGCCTGTGTCCTGTCCGTAACCCCCATTTTTTGAAAAATATTCGTGAGGTGGTTCTGATTTTCACTATGCCTTCCCTCACCAGGGCGTGGTCATCCGCCACGATAACCTTTATTTTCTCCATATCCGGCATACCAATCCCTCCGGCCGCATCTAGAGAGTTTCTGGTCTTTTTGCCACCGGAACACTGAAGAAGACTTCGGTCCCGTGGCCAGGAGAGGATTTTATCTCAAACCTTCCCTTTAAAAGCTGTATTCTTTCCCTCATGCCTACTATTTCAAAAGCAGTCCCCTGTTTTTCGGCAAATACCTTTTCCACGTCAAATCCTATACCGTTGTCCCGGACCACCTCGCCGAAAATTTTTATATTTTGTATCTTTTTGTCTTTCATGATAAAACTTTTTGTAAAAAATTCCAGGCAGAGGTCTCAATTTCGCTTTATGAAAGGTCCCAAAATGGGACTTCCCTTTTGTCCTAGGACGTCCCGGGACTTCAGTTTGGCCCTGAAGATGGCGCCATCCCCGAATTTTTCCCTTATTTCGTCTATAACCCTGTCGAGCCTCTTTTTCTTTTCATCAGCCTCGAATATTGATATCTGGTCAAATTCCTTTATGAGCCCCGAAAGGCTCACCCCCAGGAGCCTGAGCGGCGTTTTTCCGTCCCAGTGAGAGCGCAGGAGCTTCTTCGCGGCCCTGTAGATGTCTTCGGTGGAGCTGGTGTAGGGAACCGTAGCGGAGCGGGTTACGGTGGCGAAGGAAGAGTCCCGGAAGGTGACGGTCACCACTCTCCCCACGTAACCGCCGCACCTCACCCTCCTGCCCACCTGTTCGGAAAGCGACAGCAGCACGGCCTCGGCCTCTTCCCAGCCGGTGACGTCCTGCGGCAGGGTCACCGAATGGCCCATGGACTTGGCCTCGTCCCCCGCATGGGGGTCCACCGGGGAATCGTCGATGCCGTTGGCCCACCGGTGCAGGCGAAGCCCCACCACTCCGAAGGCCGCCTGAAGGAATTGAGGAGGGATCCTGGCCAGGTCTCCGATGGTATTTATGTTCATGCTCTTGAGGTGCTCCGCCATCCTGGAGCCCACGCCGTAGAGCTCCTCCACCGGCAGGGGCCAGAGCACCTCCTGCACGTCGTCGGGAGTTATGACCGTAATGCCCAGGGGCTTTTTCATGTCCGAGGCCATCTTGGCCAGCAGCTTGTTGCAGGATATGCCCACGGAGCAGGGCAGGGAAAGTTCTTCCATAATGGACTTCTGGATCTTCTCGGCTATGGACAGGGCGTCCCCGAAGAGCCCCTCGCATCCTTCCACATCCAGCCAGGCCTCGTCGATGCTGAACACTTCCACCAGGGGTGTGAACCCCCGCAGGATTTCCATCGCCCGGTGGCTGAATTCCACGTAGAGCCGGTAGTCTGGCTTCAAAAAAACCGCATTGGGGCAGAGCCTCTTCGCCTCCCAGAGGGGCATGGCGGTCTTGACTCCAAACCGCCTCGCCTCGTAGGAGGCGGTGAGCACTATGCCGTTTCGCTTTTTGGGGTCCCCGGCGACCACCACGGGCCGGCCTTTGAGGGACGGGTCCACCGCCTGGTGGCAGGAGGCGTAAAAGGCGTTCATGTCAACGTGGAGGATGGTAAGCATGAAACCCACCTCGAACATTTGTTTGTATTTTATATTATAATGCCTGCAGCGGGCAAAATCAACTAGCTGGCGCGACAGAATCTTGTTTTTTCCCACCGATTGGTATACGATAGTAGCGGGAGATTAAAGCTTTTACTTTGGAGAAAAGCAACATCGTGGGGTAGGAAGCAAGATAGAAAAGTAACACCAAATGGAAGGAGAAACGCCCATGAAGCCTGCGGGCATTATTCTTAAAGATGATATTATCTCTGCATTGCGCCATTATTTTGCTTCAAGAGAAGACGTGCCGTTTGCGTACCTATTTGGCTCTTACTCCCGAGGAAAGCAAAAAGAAGATAGCGATATAGACATAGCCGTTTATTTATCCGGCATCAGCGAAGATAAATTTTTCGAGTGTAAATTGGATTTTAAAACCGAACTGGAAGAGATTTTTAAAAAACCCGTTGATGTGGTTATTATGAACAGCGCTCCACCCCTTTTAAACCACGAAATCTTTAAAGACGGTATTCTCATTAAAAATGCCGATCCTTCGTTTCTCTCAGAGTTTCGAATGAAAAACTTTTACTTTTACCTGGATCAAATGTATATAATCAATACCTATTTGGAATCAACCAAAGAGAGGATAAAAGAAAATTCCATTATTAAAGAAAGAAGGCAAACTTATATGGTTAGGAGAGAAATAATTTCGAAAAAGGTAAATCTTATAAGATACCATTTGGAGAGAATCACGTCAAAAAGCAATATTTCGCTGGAGGAGTTTTTGAGCAACGACGATGTAAAGGACATAATTTGCCACAATCTGTTCATCGTACTTCAATACGTCATCGATATCTGCAACCACATTATTTCCGACGAAGGCATGGAGGAGCCCGTGTTTTTATCGGATATGGCAGATATTTTAGCAAAGGAAAAAGTAATAAGGAAAGAACTCGTAAAGCCTTTAAAGGGTATGATAGGTTTGAGAAACTTGCTTGCTCACCAGTATGGAGATTTAGATTTTAAGGAGATATATAATATCGTGAAAAACGACTTAAAAGACGTAAATGCTTTTCTGGAGGATATAATAGGCTATTCGAAATTATGAATAGGGGTGACTGAAATAAAAAAGGCAGCGGTAATCAACCTCATTTCGTGGGCGGTAAGCGGCGCTGCCCTGCTGACGGGTTTTATCGCAGATTACAGAAATAAAGCTGCCTGTTGAAAACACCCGGTAAGGTGCCAGCTTTTATTGGCAAGGCAGAAATAAAACATTTGGAGGTCATAAAGTTGAACGATTTATTGGGAGTTCTCATATCAATCC
>QGUT01000076.1 GCA_003242255.1 Bacillota bacterium | reverse complement strand
ATATTATAGCTATTCGCCTCGCTATTCGCCTCTATTTCAACGGTCTTTTCGACGCCGTCGACTACCATTATGAATTTGTTGTTATTGCGTCCTACACTTACCGGTCCAGTAATCGCCTCGCCCCTGAGCCCCGATAGGGAGCCCGCGCTTTTGAGTTCCGCGCTTTCGGCAAGTTCCCTGACACTCACGGTATACTCTCCCGCCACTGCGGAAGCGCCGGCCGTCGCGGTGAAGAAACTGTCCGCCGAAAGGCCGGAGGCAAGAGTGCCGATAGTCTTATACTTTAAATAAGTCCCCTGCAGCCTCATCTTAAACACGAAATCGTAGAGGGACTTGAGCTTCAGGTTTACATTCCGATAGTCTTCCTTCTGCCACGTTAAAAACTGCTTTTGCTGGTAAAGCTTGTCAACCCTCGTGCGCTCTACCTTCATCAGGTCCGAAACGATCTGGTCTATGTCTATTCCCGAGACAAGGCCGCCTATCCTCAAGTTGCTTGAAACCATACTTTTCACCTTCCATAAAAATCATACTCTTTTATCTATGATCAAACCTACTTGCTTCCATATGTTGGCAATTAGGTCTAAAAACTTTTCCGGAGGTATTTCGCTCAGGAGTTCATCGGTCTCTTTGTCGTAAATCCGTACTATGACCCTCCTGGTCTCTTCGTGAACGGAAAACTCGAAACGGGTGTTTTTTATTTCTATGGCGAAATCCTTCAAATCCTCCGCCAGAATTTTTATGTCATTCTCCGTAAATTTACCCGCCGGGGCATCCGCAACGGCCCTCTGGGGTTCCGGACTCTTTTTTAAATTCTCGCTGCTCACCGCCGTTTCCTTAGACTTAAAGGGAATATCGATGCTCTTCAAACTTTCTATTCGCATAATTTTCACCCTTTGAGTTTTCTTTTACCATTAATATCGAAGAAGAAAACAAAAAAATTAAGCCGTAATATCAGCAATTTCGGCTCAAATTTTTGTAAAACCTGGTTATACACCTCTTTTTCTTTATGAATTACTTTATTTCGAAAAACACATATATTTCCCCGTTTATTTAGCGAGGACGAGAATTTATAATATAAAGGAAAGCAACTAGAAAGGGGGCGACTCCATGCGGGAAATCCACGTGGACGAGATCACCGCAGCCGTCGAGAAGCTGTGCGTGGAAGCCAACGGTAAACTCCCCGAGGACGTAAAGGTCGCTCTGAACGAAGCCGTCGAAAAAGAAATTTCTCCCCTGGGCAGGGAAATATTGAGCGACATCGTAAAAAACTACCGTATAGCCGAGGAAAAGGACCTGGCCATATGCCAGGACACGGGATTTGCGGTATTTTTCGTAGAGCTCGGCCAAGATGTGAGGATTACCGGAGGCGATTTCAACGAAGCAATCAACGAAGGAGTCCGCCGGGGTTATAAAAAGGGCTATCTTAGAAAATCCATCGTAGACGACCCGCTCATCCACAGGAAGAACACGGGAGACAACACTCCGGCCATAATACACCTCGAAATGGTTCCGGGCGACAAAATCCGCATAACCTTTGCCCCGAAAGGCGGCGGCAGTGAAAACATGAGCGCCCTCAGGATGCTAAAACCCTCCGACGGAGCGGAGGGCATAAAAAAATTCGTGATCGAAACGGTAAGGCAGGCCGGGCCCAACCCGTGCCCTCCCATAATCGTGGGGGTAGGTATCGGCGGGACCATGGAGGTGGCAGCACTAATTGCGAAGAAGGCGCTCCTCCGCCCCATCGGCCAGCACCACCCCATGCCCGAAATAGCAAAGCTCGAAGAGGAACTGCTGGAGCAGGTGAACAAACTGGGAATAGGCCCCCAGGGCTTCGGAGGCAGGACCACCGCCCTCGCCGTCAACATTGAGACCTTCCCGGCCCACATAGCCAGCCTTCCAGTGGCCGTAAACATCCAGTGCCACGCGGCAAGGCACAGAGAAATTGAATTATAATCTTAAGGAGCTGATAATTGATGATAAAGCCCATAACGACTCCCCTGACGCGAGAAGCGATAAATTCCCTGCGGGCCGGAGATAAAGTGCTGATAAGCGGCGTGATTTACTCGGCCAGGGACGCCGCCCACAGGCTGCTTTTCGAGATGATAAAAAGAGGCGAAGAGCTCCCGATAGAGCTTGAAGGGCAGATAATCTACTACGTCGGGCCGTGCCCGGCAAAGCCGGGAAGGGCTATAGGCTCCGCCGGACCCACCACCAGCGGCAGGATGGACCTTTACACTCCTCTCCTCCTGGAAAGCGGGCTGAAAGGCATGATCGGCAAAGGCGAAAGGTCAAAAGAAGTGGTCGACGCCATAGTAAAGTACGGTGCAGTCTATTTCGGCGCGATAGGCGGCGCGGGAGCGCTCCTCGCCGACTCCATAAAAGAATCCAAAATCGTCGCTTTCGAAGAATTGGGGCCCGAGGCCGTATACCGATTTAAGGTGGAAAATTTCCCCGCCATCGTCGTTATAGACAAAGATGGGAATGACCTGTACAAAATCGGTGTAGAAAAGTACAGGGAAATATGAGATTTAAGGAGGCAGCAAAATGTCGTTGAGAGAAGACGCTTTAAAACTTCATTATGAAAACCACGGGAAAATAGAAGTCACGAGCAAGGTGCCCGTCCGATCCAGAGAAGATCTGAGCCTGGCCTATACGCCGGGAGTGGCCGAGCCCTGCAAGGAAATCGCTCAAGACCCTCAAAAGATATACGACTACACCGCTAAGGGCAACACGGTAGCGGTGGTCACCAACGGAACGGCGGTGCTGGGCCTCGGAAACATCGGGGCTAAAGCTGCTCTGCCGGTCATGGAGGGGAAGGCCGTCCTTTTTAAATGCTTCGCCGGCGTTGACGCATTCCCAATCTTAATAGATTCTACCGATACCGACACCATCGTCGAAACCGTCCGGCTCATCGAACCAGCCTTCGGGGGCATCAACCTGGAAGACATAGCAGCTCCCGCCTGTTTCGAAATAGAAAACCGCCTGAAGGAAGCCCTTTCCATTCCCGTATTTCACGACGACCAGCACGGCACAGCCATCACCACTTTGGCGGCCCTTTTGAACGCCCTGAAACTGGTGAAGAAAGACATCGGCGATATTACGGCGGTCATCAACGGCGCCGGCGCAGCTGGGATAGCCATAGCGAAAATCTTATTGGCTGCCGGCGCAAAGGACATCATCCTCTGCGACCGGGAAGGAATAATTTACGACGGCAGAAAAGAGGGCATGAACTGGGCCAAAGAAGAGATAGCCAAAGTGACCAATAAAGAAAAAAGGACCGGCAAGCTTGCCGATGCTCTCGTAGATGCCGACGTATTCATAGGAGTATCCGCTGCCCACGCTGTAAGCCAGGAAATGGTAAGAAGCATGAAAAAAGATCCCATAATCTTCGCCCTGGCAAACCCCGTCCCCGAAATATATCCTAAAGACGCCTTTGAAGCCGGTGCGAGAATCGTGGGCACCGGCAGGTCCGACTACCCCAACCAGATAAACAACGTCCTCGCCTTCCCCGGCGTGTTCCGAGGCGCCCTCGACGTTATGGCCTCAGATATAAACGACAAGATGAAGCTAGCCGCGGCGTATGCCCTAGCCGATATAATCCCCTACAGCGAGCTGAAGGAAGACTACATAATTCCCAAGCCCTTTGATCCCAGAGTAGCACCAACCGTCGCAAAAGCCGTGGCAGTTGCCGCCATGGAGTGCAACATCGCGAGGAAAACCGTAGATCCCGCCGAAATCGAAAAGAGAACGGTAGAACTGGTAAAGAAAGCAAATTCCTATTTCAATAAATAACAAAAATCGCTACTAATCCTTAGATTTCATTTTTTAGAAATGACGTCAATCGCTTTTTTATGGGTTGGCGTCACTTTTTTTATAAAAAAACGGGCATATAAGCCCGTAAACTATAGATGTTTCACTCTTTTTCTATATCTTTCTACCAATTTTAAATTGTGTTCTTCTGCATCATCGACGTTTCCACTGATAAAAACGGGAGGAACTTTCCCTTTTTCAAGCATTATTGATATTATTTCTGCAACCAACATATTGAGTATTACCGTATTAAGCACGGTCGAAAGCGGAGCAAAGGAAGTGTTAAAGCCCTCTTTTTCTATTTTCAGCGATGCATCTCCGTAGTTCCCACAGTTGTCTATTACTACGTCAGCCACATCTTCTAGAAAATTCCCTGAAGAATGCCTGGAGGATGTTTTCCCTTTATATTCCCTTGAAGTAACCGCAATAACTTTTAAGCCCCTTCTTTTTGCTTCATAAGCCGCTTCTACCGGGGTACCGTTTCTCCCCGAGTGGGATACTATGATGATGCATTCACCTTCTCTCATATCATACCTGTCAAAAATTAAACTTATGATATCTTCTTTCCTTTCATAATGAGAACTTTTCAGAGCTCCTTCATGGAGCATCAATTCTGCCGACAATATGGGATTTACGCAAGCGAGGCCTCCGGCTCGATAAAAGAGTTCCTCTGCGGCCATGTGCGAATGGCCGCAGCCGAATACGTGAAAAACGCTGTCCTCTTTTTTTAGCGAATCGGCTATTAATTCCGCTGCTTTTTTTATATTTTCAACCTGAGTTGTTCTGATTTTCTCTATCCTTTTTGTGACCTCATCTAGGTAGCTATACAGCAAATTACCGCCTCCCGCATTTACATTCCTTTCAATGCGTTTACCGCAGCGATGAGTTTTTCCTTCAGCTTTTCTTTATTGAAAAAATCATCGATGGCAACCACGACCTTTGCGGCATCCTTGACCTTTTCTTCGTGGAAGGTCTGAACCACCACTATGTCAGGATTTGCACTCTTTACACTCCCTATATCCGCGTGTTCTACCGACGCGTTTATACCCAATTCCCTCATAATATCTTCTATCGTCATTTTTAATATTAAACTGCTCCCCATCCCTACACCGCAGGCTGCTACGATTTTTATCTTCTCGCTCATCAATAAAAACCTCCTGTGTTAGAATAGAATTATGTTAGAATATAGATCCAATCAATTTGCCAGCTCCTATTATTATCCATGTTATTATATACCAGTCGGGGTCTGCGAGAACCGCAAGCTCGGGAGCAGTATTGCTGAGCATGGGCCATGTCAGCGCTTGACCGAAGGCCAAAAACAGCCCGTTTATCGCTCCGCCCAATACGGCTCCCTTCCAGCCGCCAACCGCGTTTCCAAAAACCGCAGCACCGGCCGCCGGGAAAAATAGCATTATCATCGATGGCACTATAGTGGCAAAACCTGTCAAGCCGAATATAACCATGAAAATCAAGAACACAACCATAGAGCTGATGAATCCAATCAAAACAGCTGTTGGTGCATAGGGAAATACCACCGGAACGTCCAGGGCCGGCTTGCCACCGGGAATGAGTTTTTGAGAAATTCCTCTAAAAGCGGGAACAATTTCCGCAAGAAATAGTCTCACGCCGTAGAGCAAAATCGTTATACCCGCTGCAAATCTAAAGCCCTGTATCACGGACCACACTACAAAGTTTAGATCCCCGGCCTGTTTGGAAACTACGGCCTTTTCGGCAAAGAAGCTGGCAACCAACATTATAATCGTAATTATAAACGCGGTTCCAACAGTTATATCCTTCATAAACTCGATTTTCTTCGGTATTTTTATTTTTTCTGTGCTCTCCTCGGGTTTTCCAAAAAGATGCCCAAAACGTCCTGCCAGGTAAGCCGCGATAGAAGAAGTATGGCCGTATCCTATTTCATCGCCATTCGTCACTTTTTTCATGTATCTATGCACGTAAACCGGTTGAAAAGTAAAGTAAAGAGCTATCAAAATCGCCCCTACCAGTATTAAAGTCCCCTGATTGATATCGGGAAATACCTCCAGCAAACTTGCGGTAATGACGAGAGAAATCCACCACATCAAATGTCCCGTAAGATATACGAACTTAGTGTTGAACACTCTTACTATTATAAGATGAATTAAAAATCCCAAAGCCATTATAGAAACCGCAGTGCTGCCAAATTTACTCGTGAAGTCCTGCAAAGTATTGTTAGCAACGGGCGGTGCAATTTTAAATGCCGAAGATACTATAGTTTGAAAAGATGTAAGGCCGGCTATAAAGACGTCCGTTCCGGCAATCATTATCAGTATGCCAACCATCGCCTTTATGGTGCCAGAAATCGTTTCTTCAAAGCTTTTCTTCTGTAAAAGAAGTCCGATTAAGGTTACTAAACCTATTAAAACTGATACCTGGTTAAAAATATTTTTAACCAAAAAATCAATAAGTGCCATTAAAATCTACCCCCTATATTTTATTATTGGCTTATCAGACTAATAACTTCTTTTACTTCCTTAGCTTCTGATATCTTTTTAACCTTTTCTTTATCTCCCAAAAGCTGCACCAGTTCTGCTAAGGCCTTCAGGTGCGACGAATGGTCAACCGCACAAAGACAGACCACTATTTTTACAGGGTCATTATCCTTATTTCCAAAATTAACCGGATTTTTAAGGGTAATGAGGCTCATACCTACCCTTTTAGCACCTTCCTCAGGTCTTGCATGGGGCATGGCTATACCAGGTGCTATTACTATATAAGGTCCGGTCTTTTTTACATTATTGATCATAGCCTCTATATAACTCGGTATTGCATATCCTTTTTTTACAAGGAGCTCACCCCCTATCCTTATAGCTTCTTCCCAATCCTTTGCCTCTACGTTGAGTTTAATCGTATCCTCCACCAACACATCTTTTAACACAGGCTGAACATCTCCTCTCTTGCAGCTGTGAATACTCGGTATTTCAAATAATCTCATTAATTCTTCTTTTAGTTTTTCTCTTTCCCTTATATCCGCGTATTTTTCAACCGCCTTCATTATTTCTTCAACTTTATTTGCCTCATCGTATTTTCGTTTGACCTTCGTAATATAATTTTCCAGCCGTCGGATATCCCTTTCTTTTAACAAAGGATTCACAACTACCACCCTGACATTTACATCTTCTTCTCGCACTGGAATACTGGACACTATCAAATCGACCTTTTTTTCTTTTATAACTTCCTTCGCCTGTCTGTAGGAGACAGCGTCGACAATGTCTATATCGAAGATAGATTGCAATCTCGACGACAAAAGCTTTGCCGTGCCTATTCCTGTCCCGCAGACTACCAAAATTTTAGGTTTTGCGATATCCTTACTCTTTAGCCTTTCCAAAGCTGCACCGAAATGTAGCACGAAGTAACCTACTTC
>QGUT01000075.1 GCA_003242255.1 Bacillota bacterium | reverse complement strand
GGCGACAAGATAGTGGCGGCCTACATAGACGACTATCAGTTCATGGGCAAGGACGTAGCCAAAGGGGTACCCAATATGGACGCGGATTTTGGAACCTACGTCAAGGAAGGTTACGTATTGGCGTCTAAGCTCACGAACGCCGAATACTACAGCAACAACATGAAGAACAATGGCGGCGCTACCAAGACAATAAACGAGAACTTTGACGCCATAGTGAAGTATGTAAAGGGCAAGACCATAGCCGAACTGCAGTCCTTCCTGAATAGCAACACGCCCGAACAGGTTAAGGAAAAGGTGGACGCTGTAACCGGAGCTACGCTGGTAGATACCTACGGCTACATCCAAGCTATAGTGGAAGCTGCCAAAGCTGCGAAAGCAGCACCCGATGCTGATGCGATGCAGGTAGATGAAAAAGACCTGGCCAATCTTAAGATCGGTAAGGTCGACGCTGATGCTCACGGCAGCAAGTGCTTCACGCTGGCTTCGGCGGTAGTATTGGGCGACAAGATAGTGGCGGCCTACATAGACGACTATCAGTTCATGGGCAAGGACGTAGCCAAAGGGGTACCCAATATGGACGCGGATTTTGGAACCTACGTCAAGGAAGGTTACGTATTGGCGTCTAAGCTCACGAACGCCGAATACTACAGCAACAACATGAAGAACAATGGCGGCGCTACCAAGACAATAAACGAGAACTTTGACGCCATAGTGAAGTATGTAAAAGGCAAGACCATAGCCGAACTGCAGTCCTTCCTGGATAGCAACACGCCCGAACAGGTTAAGGAAAAGGTGGACGCTGTAACCGGAGCTACGCTGGTAGATACCTACGGCTACATCCAGGCCATTGTAGACGCTGCCAAAGTGGCGAAATAAAATCCCATAGTCAGGGTAAAAGGCGGTTGATAGAACTTTTCTATCAACCGCCTTTTTTATCCTCATAGGGATAAATGGGAACAGGTATGGGCTTAAATAAATATCATGAAGAAGGAAACACATGCAATTATTATATCCTGAAGAAGGTGGTATTTTGATTAACAGCAATATTTTGCAGCCCATGCCGTTGAATCCCCGCCTGTTGAACATGCCGGGCTTTACAAGGCGTCAGATACTGGAACATTATGAGGTGCTGTACAGGGGATATGTGAATAAGGTGAATGAAATAAGAAAACTCCTGCTTTCGGCCGATCGAAAAGCTGCCAATGCGACCTACAGCTATTTTAGGGGCTTAAAAAAGGGAGAGACTTACGCAATGGATGGAGTTATCCTTCACGAACTTTACTTTGAGAATCTCGGGGGTTCGGGCGTGGCGACCCGGGGAGATTTGATGAGGCAAATAGAGCGGGATTTCGGTTCCTATCACGCGTGGCTTGAGGATTTTAAGGCCACGGGGATGGCGGCGAGGGGATGGGCGGTTCTGGTCTACGACAGGAGGAGCAGGAGACTTATAAATTACCTATTAGATGCCCATGACCACGGCGTTGTCCAGAATACCGAAGCCATCCTGGTACTGGATGTGTACGAACACGCTTATTTTATAGACTATGGCACCAGAAAGGCCGATTATATAGAGGCCTTCCTGGACAATGTAGACTGGAACGTAGCTGAAGCCCGGTGGAAAAAAATAAAAAGCTATTAGTGCTGCGCAAGCTAAGGCTTGCGCTTTTTTTCAGCCAAGTTGCACTAAATGTCCTCTATAATATATAATCTTTTTGCGAGGGGTGTCTTTTGTGATAGAAAAAGTAGACGGTCGCGTCAAATTAGGGACTTCGATTTTGTGCGTCGCTATCCTTTCAACTTTCCGCACATTTGAGTACCTCGCCGCTTACCTGGGATTTTATATTTTGCTCCTTTCCCTTACCGGCTTTCCTGTCATAAAGTGGATGCGGCGGATCTCTTTGCCCGCATTGTTCGTAGCTTTTATGAGTGCAGCAGCTGTCTTTGTAAATTTTTGGGCGGGCCGCCCGACGGCCGCAATGGACGGGGCAGTGCTCTTTCTGCGGGCCCTCAGTGCTATAGTGCTGATAAGTTCCGCCGTATACAGCATGAGCTTGGGGGAGTTCCTCTTTTCTTTAAAGGCTTTGGGTTTTCCCGAGCCCCTGGTGAACCTCGTTGGTTTTACTATACGGTATGCGAATGTATTGGTCGAAGAACTTTCGAGGATGAATATGGCAAGAAGGGCTAGGGGATGCGCGGAAGGCAGGAGCTTCTGGAATATGGCCGCTATGGCGGTGTTGGGGCATACCGTTGCCGCGCTGTTTCTCAGATCTTACGAGAGAAGCGAGAAAGTGTATCGGGCCATGCTGTCCAGAGGTTATGGCGGAAATATGAAGTCCCTTTACCCGGCGGGGAGGCCGAAAAAGAGCGATTTCGCTTTCGGCGCCCTGGCGGCCGGGGTGCCGCTTTTTTTGAAAGCCGTTGAAATGGGGGCCTTTGCATGGATTACGCGGTAGAAGTTCAGAACCTAGCCTTCCGGTATAAGGATGGAACCGAAGCGCTCAGGGGCGTTACGATGAAAGTGAGGAAAGGCTCTAAGACGGCCATCCTGGGGCCTAACGGGGCTGGAAAATCCACGCTTCTTTTTCATTTGAACGGAGTATACCTTCCCCAGCGGGGCAACGTAAAAATTCTTGGCGTTGAGGTCAACCGAAAAACCGAAAAAATGATAAGAAAAATGGTGGGCCTCGTGTTCCAGGATCCCGACGATCAAGTTTTTTCGCCGACGGTATGGGAGGATGTGGCCTTCGGCCCGGTCAATTTCGGCTCTTCCAGGGAAGAGGTAGAACTTAAGGTAAAAAGTGCCCTGGAGGCCGTCGGAATGGAGGAATTCGCCGGTAAAATGCCCTTTCATTTGAGCTACGGTCAGCGAAAGAGGGTAGCCATAGCAGGGGTATTGGCGGTAAATCCGGAAATTTTGCTCCTCGACGAGCCCCACGCTTTTCTCGACCCCAGGGCCAGGGAAGACCTTTACGACATCCTGGAAAAGGAAAACCGGGAGGGAAAGACGATCATCGTCGCCACCCATGACGTGGATTTTGCTTACGAATGGTCCGATGAAATAGTGGTAATGAAAGATGGGAGGATTCTAGCCCAAGGGGGGATCGAAATTCTCTCCAGAGAAGAGATAGTAGAGGAAGCCGGGCTGGAATATCCCAAAGTGGTAAAGCTTTTTAAGGCAATTTACGGGCCGAGAGCTGAAGGAGCGCCCAGGACTATAGAAGAAGCGGCAAAATTGCTGAATAGTCTTCTTGAAAATAGAACGAGCAGTAAGGTCCAAAAGGAGTGAAAAAAATGCACATTCCCGACGGTTTTCTCGACGTCAAGACCGCCGTCGTAACTTCAGCGGCCAGTTTGGCTGCCCTTAAATGCAGCATGGCTAAAGTAAAAGAACAGTTAGGCGAAAGGGATGTGCCCGCCTTAGGCGTCACGGCAGCTTTTATATTCGCCGCCCAGATGGTGAATTTTCCGGTAATGGCCGGCACTTCGGGCCACCTGCTGGGCGCGGCCTTAGCTTCTACACTATTCGGGCCTTACGGTGCCTCCCTCGTTTTGAGCGCCGTGCTCATTGTTCAATGCTTATTTTTCCAGGACGGGGGCATCACGGCCTTAGGGGCTAACATCCTGAATATAGCGGTGGCTGGCCCTTTTGTGGCGAACTGGGTTTACGGTTTCGTCAAAAGGTGGAGCGACCAGGTAGCCGTTTTTCTATCCGCCTGGGTCTCTGTCATAGTGGGAGCTTTACTTACCAGCGCGGAATTGGCCCTGTCGGGCACCGTGCCGATGAAAGCTGTAGTTGCTCCCATGGTTCTGGTTCACGCCGCCATAGGTATTGGCGAAGGAATAATAACTTGTGCGGCGGTAGCTTACGTGAGGAATTTTTTTAGAGGTGAAATGAAGTGAAGCGGTGGGTGACGGTACTTTTGCTGGCTTTAGCAATCGCGGCTTTTCTCTCGCCCTTTGCTTCCTCCCATCCGGATGGCCTCGAGAGGGTGGCGGAGGATTTGAATTTTGTCCAAAAGGGCGAGCAGCCGGCATTTAAGCTTTCGCCGATGCCCGACTACACCGTGGGCGGCATAAGTGACGAAAGGCTGTCCACGGCCGTGGCCGGAGTGGCCGGTACTCTGATCACGCTGGCTTTTGCCTGGGGCTGGGCAAAGTGGGTCTCGGGGTGGAAGGAGGAGTAACATGTTAAAGGTCAGCATCCTCCAGATGGATGTGGTTTACGGAAAGCCCGATGAAAACCGGAATAAAGTGGAGCATTTGCTGGAAAGGGCTCTGAAGGAAAAAATAAAACCCGATATCGTCGTGCTTCCAGAGATGTGGAATACGAGTTACGCTCTGGAAAAGCTGGCGGACATAGCCGACAGGGACGGATACCCCACTATAAACTGGCTGAAAGAGATCGCGAAAGAAAACCAGATAAATATCGTGGCAGGTTCGATAGCGGACATGAGAAGCGAGGGGCCCGACGGGGCTAAGAAAATCTACAACACGGCTTACGCAATAAATAGGAGCGGGGAAGTGGTGGCGCGCTACGATAAGGTGCACCGGTTCCGGCTGATGAACGAAGAAAAGTACTTTTCGTCCGGGGAAAAGGCGGTAACTTTTGATTTAGACGGAATAAAGTGCGGAATCGTGATCTGCTACGATATAAGGTTCCCCGAATTCATAAGGAAGATAGCCCTCCAGGGGGCCCAGATCCTTTTTGTGCCGGCCCAGTGGCCCAGGCCCCGGGAGATGCACTGGAGGCTTTTGAACATCGTGAGGGCCATAGAAAATCAGTTTTTCGTAGTAGGGGCAAACCGGGTGGGGAGAGAAGGTAAGGCCGAATTTCCCGGAGGTTCCATTGTCGTGGATCCGTGGGGAGAGGTTTTGCTGGAAACCGGCGAAACGGAGGGGGTTTTCGAAGCGGTGATTGACCTATCGTTGGTGGAACAGGTGAGGAGGCGGATACCCGTTTTTGAGGACCGAAGGCCCGATGTATATTAATGCCTGGGAAGCAAAATATATATAATGTGGGGGAAGGGCGGGGTAAGAAGGGAGGATCTAGGTGGGCAGCAAAACCATAATAACCATTTTGCAGCGGAACAGAAAAGCTACCGCCCTCAAAGTCCAGGAAATCCTGACGAAGTACGGCGACAACATCAAAGTGAGACTCGGGCTCAACGACGTCGATAAAGACCATTTTTCCGATGAAGGACTGATAATCCTGCACCTTTGTGGCCACGACGAAGAAACGGACAGGCTGGAAAAGGAACTGAATTCCATTGAAGGTGTAAAGGCCAAAAAGATCATCCTTTCCTACAGCGATGAAGTGGAGCAATTTACACAAAATATAGAAGTTTAGCGTCCGGGAAGTATTCCCGGATTTTTATTTCGAAGAATTCCTTGAGCTCTTCCATCTTTTCGGGAGGGTATACGTATTTTCCGTAGCCGAACTGGCCGAATTTGAATATCCTCTCCTTTTCATCTAGTGGTACCCGGGTTTTCGGGAAAACGGCTAAGATCTGCTTTTTCGCCCTGGCCGTAAACCGGTGGGTTATGAGTTCAAATTCGAGATTTTTTTTAACACCTTCCGGAAGTTCCCCACATAATTTTTCGAGCATTTCACCGTAATCGTACTTCCAGCCGGGGTAGTGGAATATGGGGCCGATGATAAAGCCCATGGGATAGCCGGCAAGGGCCACCTTTTTTGCAGCAGCGATTCTTTCCTCCAGAGGAGGTGTCCTGTGCTCGAATTTTTTTATTATGCTTTCGGAATTTAGGCTGAAGCGAAAAGTAGTTTTGCCCTGGTGCTCTGCATTCAGCAGCGAATCCACATTGGTAAACTTGGTGACGAATCTAAAGCGGCCTTTTTCCTGCCTTGAGAAAAACTCGATGGCCCTTTTGAGGGCACCGGTGTAAGGTTCGACGGGCAGGGGATCGGAGGTAGCCGATCCTTCGAAGACAGTGATCTCAGGGGACCTTTCTTCTATATATTTTTTTGCCCGTTCGAGGATTTCGTCTAAGTTCACGTAGACCCTTATATAGGGCTTTTTGCCTAAGGTAGTGTTGAGGTAACAGTATTCGCATTCTCCGATGCAGCTCGTCACCAGAGGCAACTGGTAATGGGCAGAGGGCCTGCAGGTTTGAAAATCCAGGGTCCTCCTAACGCCCACCACCAGGGTCCTCTTGGCTTCCATGTAAGCTTCCTGAGGGGTCCTGCCGGGTATCCCTAAAACCCGGTTGTGGGAAGTGGTGAAGTCCACGTCCACTCCCATTTCCCTGAGTTTATAGTATATATTCTGGCCTAAGGGATAGTTCAAAGCGTCCCGTTCGAAAAAAGCCCTCTTGGGGATGAAGAGGTACATCTCTATCGCCTCCCTTTTTATTTTTCCCAAAATGAGTACATTGAAGCACCGGCTTTCAAATGATAAACTAAACTAGTGGTGCGATATGATATTGTTCTGGAGTGTGAAAGGGGATGAAGGAAAAATTAAGACTCGTTTCGACCAACTGTTATTCATTCACAAACAGCGAGACTAAAGTGGAGATCAACGTATATCTCAGCCCTGGGCTGTTTGAAAAATTCGCCGAAGACGAGGCTGTAAACCAGCTCTACAACGCGTCGCTCCTTCGCGGCGTGGTAAGTCCGGTGATAGGCATGCCGGACATTCACACCGGCTTTGGGCTCCCCATCGGCGGAGTGATGGCCACCGACTACGAAAATGGCGTGGTATCGGCGGGAGCTGTGGGGATGGACATAAACTGCGGCGTTCGGCTGCTTACTACCAAAATCGACGCCGAAGAGTTGAATAAAGAAAGGATATCAAAGATCCTGGACCTCATATCTGCCCGGGTGCCTTCCGGAGTGGGAAAATCCAGCGCCATAAAGTTTCTGCGAAAACCAGATCTGGATGCCATAGCCATCCTAGGGGTGGAGCACTTCATCAGGGCGGGTTACGGCAGGAAGGAAGATCTGGAAAGGATAGAGGACGGAGGATGCATTCCTGGAGGTGACGCCGGCGCCGTGCCCAAAGCGGCCCGGGAGAGGGCGGATCAACTGGCCACCATAGGTGGAGGCAACCACTTCATCGAAATAGGAAGGGTATCCCGGGTCTTCGACGAAGAATTGGCATCGCGGTTCGGGCTTTTCAAAAATAAGGTCTACGTGCTGATCCACACCGGGAGCAGGGGGCTGGGGCATCAAATCTGCACCGATTATTCGAGGATCATGTGGGACCAT
>QGUT01000254.1 GCA_003242255.1 Bacillota bacterium | reverse complement strand
GTATGAGAAATCAACCGGAAATAAAGGTGAAATTAGTGTTTCTTTAGATGTCATGCACTCCATTTTAGATAACAAATATCATTCTAAATGGATGAATTACAGGAGAAATCGCAATCAAAACGAAAAGAAAAGGTTCGCTGTGACGGCTTCATTGTGTGAAGGAGATGTGCTCGAAATCGGCTGCGGAAACGGAGATTTATCCTCTTATATTTCTATGTACGGCAACAGAGTTTTCGGCATAGATATAGACCCGGTAGCCGTGGAGATTGCAAGGTATAAGGTTTGGGATTACGCCTTGAGTGATTGTTTCTTTGATGTAGCTGATGCAAATCAACTCGATCTGCCGGATAGTTCTTTCGATACCGTTATACTGGCGGAAATATTAGAGCATGTAAAAGAACCAATGAAAGTTTTAAAAGAAGCCAGACGCCTTTGCAAAAACGGCGGGAAACTCATAATAAGTGTTCCTAATGGATATAAAATTCCTTCGCATGACCACCTGCGTATTTTCAATTTAGATGTCTTAAAAGAACTTTTGGCCGGTATAGGAGTAAAAGAAAGTGATATAAATCTGGATGAAAGAGTTCCTAATGAGTGGATATTATGTTGGTTTTACAATAAAAAGGAAGAGAATTTAAATTTAAGAGGGAAAAATAATCAAGACCTTACAAAATACTTTTTACCACCTCATCCTATTGAAGACTTAAAAAATGCGGGGAAAGTTTCTGTTATCCTCCCGACATACAACGGTGAAAAATATATCCAAGAATCCATTGATAGCGTATTGAACCAAACTTATAAGAATTTCGAAATAATAGTAGTAAATGACGGTTCCACCGATAAAACTTACGAAAAATTAAGGCCGTATATAGAAAGGGGACAGATAAAATACATATCTCAGGGAAACAAGGGTAAACCTCATGCCATTAACAGAGCGATGCAGCTTGCAACCGGTGATTACGTATGGATATTTGACGACGATGATACCGCGCTCCCGCGCAAAATGGAAGTGCAGATGAGGCATTTTCTCAGAAAACCCTATTTGGATTTGATACATACTTCATCGATATATACGGATTCAAGTAATAAGACTCCCCTACTTGTCTGGGAACCTTCAGAAATTGAACAAAAGGACCTGTTAAAAAGTTTACTGCACGGGTGTATTTTTCACCAAGGTTCGGTAATTGTTAGAAAAAGATGTTATTTAAATGCCGGGAAATATGATGAGAGATTAGTAAGAGCGGAAGATTACGATATGTGGATAAGGCTTGTAAAAAACCGCTGTAATGTCGGAAAAATACTTTTGCCGACCGTAACGTACAGGCAGCACAATAAGGTAAGAGGTTCGAAGGAAAATCCTATTCCTGTGGAAAAGGTTGCCGAAGCCACTAGAGAGTATGAAAAAATTATCTTTAAAAAAGTGTACAACGATATACCGCTTGCTGAGATTTTTCCCGAATTAAAAGAAGAAAACAGCAATAGCGGTTTAAGGGTCTCTGCTTTAATTGAAAGAGCCTATGCTATGGCAAAAAGAAGGTTATTTGATTATGCGCTAAATGACCTGAAAGAAGCATTCGAATTAGCGCAAAAAAATTATCCGGTGAGCATAACTTTTCGAGGTATGTACTTTATAAAGAAGTTCAGCGAAATGCTAACGCAAATTGAAAATGAAGAAATTAAAAATATAGTGATGTATTTTTCCCTATTAATAGGAAATCGTGATGTAAGAAATTTTGGGAAAAAGGGGAAAACCACCCTCTCCCTTTGCCTTATCACAAAAGACGAAGAAAAAAACATAGCTCGATGCATAAACAGCGTAAAGGAAATCGTGGACGAGATAGTGGTCGTGGATACCGGCTCTAAAGACAGGACAGTAGAAATCGCAGAAAGCCTTGGTGCAAAAGTCATACATGCAAAATGGGAAGACGATTACAGCAAGGCAAGGAATATTGCCATCGAGAATGCTACATCAGACTGGATATTGT
>QGUT01000074.1 GCA_003242255.1 Bacillota bacterium | reverse complement strand
TTTTAGTTGTGTTGTTAGAAACTTTTCGGCAGCGCCGGCAATTGAAGCCAGAAAAAACGGCGTTTTCAGGGATTTGGGTAAGGAGTGGGAGTGGGCCCGCTCTTCCATCGAAAGGATGTACGAAAAGGGCGTATTAAAAGGCTATCCAGGAGGCTGGTTCAAACCGGGAAAGCCGGTTACCGGTCTGGAGGCTGTGATAATGACCCTGCGAGCAATGGGATGGGAAGATGAAAATATGGCTGATTCTAAGCTTTTCTGGAAAGATTATTATTTAGACCTGGCGGTGGAAAAGGGGATTTTAAAGCCTGAAGAACTGAATGGATTCAATCCCAATCAGCCGGCTAAAAGGTGCGAAATTGCAAAATATATAGTCCGGGCTTTGGGCCTGGAAGAAGAGGCGAAAAAGCACATGGACGAGAAACTCGCCTTCAAGGATGCCCGGGCCATACCTGAAGATGCGGTCGGATACGTCTACGTGATGGTGGACCTGGGGCTTATGAAAGGCTACCCCGGAGGGGTCTTCCAGCCCAACAAACCCGCCAGCAGGGCCGAAATGGCTGTGATATTAAGCGGCCTTGACCGGCAAAAAGCCGCTGATACGGCAAAGGGGATAATAGTGGGGGTGGACAGGGAACGGAAGACCGTGAGCCTTTTCCCCTTTGACGAAGCTAAAACAGGTTATGTGGGCGTGTTGAAGGAAAGCGATATAGAAGGGCGGCACCTGGAACTCGAAACCGGAGACGGCAGGTTCGTGCTGGTGGGAGAACTAGAAAGTCTGGAGGATTACCTGGGCGAAAAAATATTGATTTTGGGCGAATTGAAAGAGGGCGTTTCCATATTTATGAGGGGGCCACTTCTGGAAGTTGACCGATGGGTTGTTTTGACCGACAGGAACACTTTGACTTTTGAAATTACCGGCGAAACTTATATAAAGATGGAAGGAGAGCGGGCGGAACTTTCGGACCTCAAAGAAGGTTCTTACGTCGAGGTAGTATCCCGAGGGGATAAGGCTCTGGTGATTAAAGGGATAAAACAATAACGCTATTGGGGGGGGGCTGTCGCCCCCTTTTTTCTTCCAAAGAAGGAATTGATTGATTTTTGTAGAAATATATAATGAAGGAGGAAATGAAAGGAGTTGGAGACCGTGAAACCATTTTACCGGGCCCTGAAATCGTGTGCCGTGATAATTTCGATTTTTTTGATTTTGACGAGTTTTTCCGGCCCACATCGAGCCCTCGCAGCAGCGATTAATTTTACCGACATGGCCTCCCAGAAGTACGATTGGGCAAGGCCTTTCGTGGAAAAGATGGTTCTCTTAGGGGTGGTTACCGGGAAAAGTCCCGATACCTTTTCTCCCGACGATCCGGTCAAGCGCGTGGAGTTTATAACCATGATAGTCAGGCTCATGGGCCTGGAAGAGGAAGCGAAAAACAAGGCCCTTCCGGCCAATTTTCCCAATGCCAGTTCGATTCCGCAGTGGGCCCGGGGTTATGTGGCTGTAGCGGTGGAAAAGGGGATAATTTCCGGGGACGACTACTCCAATTTTAGACCCGATGATGCCACTAAGAGGTTCGAAGCGGCGGTCTTTGCCGTAAGGGCAATGGGAATGGAAAAAGATGCCCAATCCATCAAGAACATAAGTCTTCCGTTTAAGGACACCAACGAAATACCGCTGAACTCGAGGACGTACGTGCAGCTGGCCGTAGAAAAGAAAATACTTGCCGGTTTCGATGATGGGAGCTTCAAACCGAAGGAGAATTTGACCCGCGCCCAGTCTGCCAAGATTTTAAATCAGATCGCAGAGTACATGGACCTCTCGGGCCGAATTGCAACCGGCAGGGTTGAAAAGGTAGTGTCGGACTTTCTAAATTACATGGATGTGAGGCTGGAAAACGGCACCTTAGCCACTTATTTTATCGGAAGCGATTGCGGGATATACGAAAAGGACGAGAAGGGTAACTTAAAGGCGATAACGCTAAAAGATTTAGTGGCCGGAGCAAAACTCAGGATTATAGCCGAGGGCAACAATGCGAAGTACATAGAAGCTTTTTTGAATGATGTTCAGCAACCCACAAGTTTTAAAACCGTGACGGGAATACTCAAGTCCGCTCTTACCGGCTACGTGGTGGTGGAGAACGAAGAAACCGGAAATAAAGAGACTTACTCCCTGGATGCTTCGGTGAGGGTGACGAAAGACGGCAAGGTAACTTCCCTTTCGCAGCTGGCATCCGGAGACATGGTGACCCTGATGCTTTACGGAGATAGGGTATTCAATATAGAGGCTGAGAGCCCCGAAAAGAAGGTCAAGGGCTCCGTAAAGAGCGTGAGTTTTCTCGCCAGGAATCCCGTGATAACTTTGGAGCTTGATGACGGCAGCGTCGAGGATTTCGAAGTGGAAGAGGGAGTGGAAGTAAAACGGGACGGCAAGAGTGCGGAACTGGGCAGCATAAAGAGCCAGGACGAAGTCACTCTATACCTTGAATATAAGAAAGTGACGAGAATAGAGGCAAAGAGCGTCAAGCAGAATGTCAGCGGAGTGGTCAAGGCTGTATTGATTTCGGACGTTTCAAAAATCACTGTAGTGGACGACGAGGGAGAGGAATATACCTTCACGGTTACCAGCAACTCCAAAATAACCCAGGATAAGAAGAGCATTGCAGTTTCCGATATAAAGCCCAACTTTTACGTCGAAATCGAGGCGGATGGCGAAGAGATATTAAAGATGGAAGTGACGGCAAGGCAGCTTCTCCATGTGGTCAGGGGGACCGTGAAATACCTGCATACGGATATCAGAGTGATCGTAGCGGAGTTCAAGGATGACCAGGGCAAGACTTCTACTGTAGCCATTTATTACACGGACGATACGCTGATTTTAAAGGGCAATAGAGAAGTGAGCGTGAAGAAAATAGCCGACTATATCGAAGAAGGGGACGAGATTATTGCAGCGGGTAGGTACGACCGGGATATTTTCTATGCGGATGTAGTAATGGATCTAGTGACTTCTTAAAATAGTTCCGCAATCGAGGGGGTGTATATGAAGAAAAGCAAAATCCTCGTGGTTGATGACCAGACGTGGGTGAGGAGGATGCTCCTGGAAGCCCTCGAATTTCACGGATACGAGGTTTTCGGCGCATCATCCGGGTGTGAAGCTCTGCAGCTTGCCAGCAAGGTAAAACCCGATTTGGCTGTCATAGATATGGCTCTGCCCGAGATGGACGGTCTCACCCTCCTGGCAAAATTGAAAGAGATAGATTTAAATTTGCGGGGGATCATGATTTCAGGAAACGGCGAAAACAAATCGGCCAAAAAGGCTTTAGATAAGGGGGCTTTCGCATATCTGGTAAAACCCTTTGACATATCCAGGCTTGAAGATTTGATAAAGACGGCATTGACATCTAGAGATTTGCATCGAGAGGAGAATATCAATGAACTCCGGTAGCTCAAAGGTTTTTGAGGATTTATTTACTAATCGGAGTTACAAGATTTCGGAGGACCCTGCCGTTTTTATCAAAGAAGGAGTTCACACCGTAGTTTTGGAAAACAATGTGCAAAATGAGGAAAAAGAGTATAAGACTTTTAACGTAAATACGATGGTGGTAAAAGACAAAGAAAAGGCATTGGGCGTAGTGGTATATTGTGAAAGTGAAGAGGAGCCCGAAAGCAGCAAAGGCTCCTCTGAAATTCTTTTTGATACTTTTAGCGAAGTAGCAGCCTGCGTTGTCCATGAAATAAAGAATCCGCTTTTTGCTATTCGGGGTTTTCTGCAGATCTTGGATAACTCCCTTCCGGAAGGGGACAAGCGTAAAGAATATATAAAGATTATGATTTCCGAAGTGGACAGGCTGGAAAGCCTGGTAAAGGAATTTCTCATGATGGTAAAGACGCAGCAGAACGATAATAAAGGTCTTGTATGGGTGGGAGGAATTGTAAACGAGGTTGTTGAACTTTTCAAAAACAGCTTCGAAAATAAGAAAATTCGGCTCAATGTGCAGACAAAGGACGAGGCCGCGTTTATATGGGCCAATAAAAGCCAACTAGAACAAGTGCTGGTAAACTTGCTTCAGAACGCCTTCGAAGCCACAGATGAAGGTGGAAGCGTTGAGGTCGCAGTTTTAAAAGATAATGGAAAAATCCTGATAGAAGTCAGGGACAGCGGGAGAGGGATAAGCCCGGAGATAGAAGACAAAATTTTCACTCCATTTTACACCACGAAAAAAGACGGGACAGGCCTAGGCCTGTTTATCTCCAAAAAAATTGTGGAAAACCTTGGGGGTAAGATTTATTTCGATTCGGAGGAGGGAAAGGGCACCAGATTTGTCATCGAGTTTCCCGTCCGCAGGCCCGGGGCTGTTGATGACCGGTCCAAACTTTGATATAATTTAAACCTGTTCGAGTAATTTTACATTCTCCGCTACATAATTTAAACGGAGAGTATTTTTTTGTAAATGAGGTGAGATATTGCTGGCTCAGGAACTGGAAAAAAAGACCATAGCCCAGCTTCATGAAATAGCACGGGAAAAGAAAATTCCCGGATACTACAAGTACAGGAAAAAAGAACTCATAGTAAAGATCCTGGAAGCCATGGCGGAAGAGTCGGGAGAGAGCATAGCCGAAGGAGTCCTGGAGGTGATGCCGGACGGATACGGTTTTTTAAGGCTGGAAAATTACCTCCCTTCCGACGAGGACATATACGTTTCACCTTCCCAGATCCGGCGGTTTCACCTGCGCACCGGGGATCAGGTCAAAGGAAGAATCAGGCCTCCGAAGGAGGGCGAAAAATACAGAGCCCTGCTGCAGGTCCACGAGGTAAACGGCCTTGATCCGGAACACGCCGTAAACCGGTTCCACTTTGAATCCCTCACCCCCATCTTCCCGCAACCCAGGCTCACGCTGGAGCACGATCCGGAGGAGCTTTCCACCCGGATAATCGACCTCATTTCTCCAATCGGTAAGGGACAAAGGGCCCTCATCGTTTCCCCGCCCAAAGCTGGAAAGACCATGATGCTGAAAAACATAGCCAACGCCCTTTCGAAAAATCACCCGGATCTGGAACTCATAGTACTGCTTATAGATGAAAGGCCCGAAGAGGTCACCGATATGAGGCGTTCGGTGAAAGGCGATGTGGTCAGCTCCACTTTCGACGAGCCGCCGGAAAACCACCTGAGGGTCGCCGAAATGGTGTTTGAGCGCGCCCAGAGGCTGGTAGAGAGCAAAAAGGATGTGGTGATATTGCTCGACAGCATAACCCGCCTGGCCAGGGCCAACAATTTGGTGGTCCCGCCGACGGGCAGAACCCTGTCCGGAGGGCTGGACCCGAGCGCCCTCCACAAGCCCAAGCGGTTCTTCGGAGCGGCTCGCAACATAGAGGAAGGCGGGAGTCTGACCATTATAGCCACCGCATTGATAGAAACTGGGAGCCGCATGGACGACGTCATTTACGAGGAATTCAAAGGCACCGGCAACATGGAAATCCACCTGGATCGGAAGTTAGCGGAGCGCCGGATTTACCCGGCCATAGACATAAAAAAGTCGGGCACCCGCCGGGAAGAATTGCTGCTCACTAAAGACGAATTGGAAGCGGTCTGGGTTTTGAGGAAAGCCTTAGCTTCGATGGATACCGTAGAAGCGGCCAGCACCCTCATAAACAGGCTCAAAATGACCCGCACCAACAGGGAATTCTTAGAAAACCTGGCCTCCATGATTAACGAGTTGCACCTGACTTAAGATCACTTCAAATACCCTTTGGCCTTGAGCTTTTCTATGTGCTGCTTTAACTTTTCCTCCAGGTCTATATTGTAGTTTTCCTCCAGGACGAACATCATGGATACCGCCACTTGCGCCACGTCTAAGAGTTCCCTCGCCATCCTGTCCACCACTTCTTTTTCGTCCATCTTTATTTTTTCCCCGCTCTTTGCTCTGAACTTGCCGATGGCCTGGGCCAACTCCCCGGCTTCTTCCATGAGCTTTAGAGCTGTAGATTCCAGGGTTGGGGTAAGGCCATTGAGTTTCGGCAGGCTTATTACTTTAAAGTCGTTCTTGTTTTGTATATTCATAAATTCACCCCTTTTTCAGTGTCCTTTATTGCTTTCGATGCCAGAAAGGTGAAGATTGCCGCCACGGAAAGGCGCGTCAGGAGGAGCAGAGAAGCGCTTACTCCCAGTGCGGCGAAGATGGCCGTGTCTTCGAAGACCGCGTGGGCCGAGACCAGAAAGTACGTTATAAGGTACAGGTCTTTTCGAGACAACTGGTATTCTTTGGCGGCTTTAAAAATAATCCCGGCACCGTAGGAAAGGCCTATGATTATTCCTATCGCCAGCGGGAAGGCCGACTCTTTTTTCATACCGAAGATCCGGACTATCGGCGACAGCCAGTCGGCGATGCGGTCCAGAAACCCCAGGTCTTTTAGAATTTCCATGGCTATCATCAGAGGAATTACGATGATGGCGATCTGCTTTATGGAGTTAAGGGACCCTACTACAGCTTCTCTTAAAGCTTCCACCAATGCGACCACCCCTTTAAAGTAGAAGGTTGAAGGCAAGTCCCGATAGAACCGCCAGTGCCATCCGCGCAGCTATGACGCTTACGGCCGAAAGGCCTATTTTTTTTGCCAGGGCCGTCTCGACCGGCAGGCTGTGGCAGAAGGAGAGCATTATCGCCAGAATCGATATTTCCTTTAAGGAAAGGGAAAGGGATGCTATGGCCCCTATGGCGGCGTACAGGTTTACCAGATTGCCTATGACCAGCACCAGGGCGGCTTCTCCCGGCAGGCCGAATATCCCCATGAGCGGCGCGAAAAATCGGGCTATGGCGTCCAGGACTGGGGTATGCTTCAAAAGAGTGACTGTAAAATAAATGGGAAGCATCACCTTCGCCAGCTGCCAGGTGACTTCGATGCCCGATTTCAGCCCGCGCTTTAGCGTATCCGTAGTCACGGAATTGGTCGGGTAAGGCAAGGTTTTTCCCTCCGCTCCATTAAGTTTTACAGAAAGATTATAACATAGAATCGGAGTGAAATCGTGACATAAAATTGGGATTACAGCTATAATATTATATTTAAAAAACAAAAGGCGATAGCCTGAGGAAGGGGGTGAAAGAAAAGGATTTATACAGAGTGTTGAGCAAATACGTTTTACATCAATGACAAAAATAAAATTAAGGAAGTGCACTATGAATTCGGTATGGCTCCTGATCCTGGGAGCCGTTCTGTTCATTTTAGCTTACTTAAGCTACGGGGCGTACCTGGCCGCAAAGTGGGGGGGTGGACCCCGCGAGAAAGACGCCGGCCCGGGAGATTGACGACGGAGTGG
>QGUT01000007.1 GCA_003242255.1 Bacillota bacterium | reverse complement strand
CTGCTGTAGTAGGCGCTTTCCAAAAACACCTTTCGATCTTCCAGCACCTTTAGAAGCTTATTCAATTGCACCGGGTGCAGTTCTCCTATCTCGTCTATAAAGAGCACCCCGCCGTGGGCTTTGGTCACCGCTCCGGGCTTGGGCTGCGGTATCCCCGCTATTCCCAGAGGGCCGGCCCCCTGGTATATGGGGTCGTGCACCGAGCCGATGAGGGGATCGGCAATGCCCCTTTCGTCGAAGCGGGCAATGGTAGCGTCCACTTCAACAAATTTGGCGTCGGGCCCAAAAGGAGAACCCGGCGTCCTCTTGGCCTCTTCCAAAACCAGGCGGGCCGCGGCTGTTTTACCTATGCCCGGAGGACCGTAAATTATCACGTGCTGGGGGTTGGGCCCGCAGAGGGCCGCCCGCAGGGCTTTGAGCCCCTCCTCCTGGCCGATTATATCTTCAAACTTAGTGGGTCGCGTCTTTTCCGTCAAAGGCTCGGTGAGGGAAATTTCCCGCATCTTCCTCAATTTTTCCATTTCTTTTTTCGATTCTCGGTCCACCACCACTCGCGTTCCCGTCTGATTTTTCATCAAATTTATGAAGTAAAGCCCTATGACGATGGCCAAGGCTATTTGGAGCAAGCTCAGGATGTTTACCGTTACGTTCAAAATATACTCCCCCTTCCAGCTTCGGCTTTTTTTATTATTACCTCAAGCCTTCAATTTATCCTGGAAAGGGAAGTAAAAAAGTGCAGCAATTTGCTGCACTTTTTACATCAGGCCGTCACTTCTTTTTTCTTCGATTTTTTTCTTTCCGACGTTACGATGATCGGCTCTTCGCGCTTTTCCACTACCTCTTTAGTTATCACGCACTTGGCGATATCGTCCCTGGAGGGGATCTCGTACATTACGTCCATCATGACTTCTTCCAGTATCGCCCTCAAGCCTCTGGCGCCAGTCTTGCGCCGCAGGGCTTCCTGAGCGATGACCTGCAGCGCTTCGTCGGTGAACTCAAGCTGCACGTTGTCCATTTCGAACAATTTCTGGTATTGCTTCACAAGGGCGTTTTTCGGCTCTTTCAGGATCTTTATGAGGGCCTGCTCGTCTAAGGCATCCAGGGTCACTATTATGGGAACCCTTCCCACGAACTCCGGTATCATTCCGAATTTAAGAAGATCCTCCGGCATTATCTGCTTGAGGAGTTCCCCTACGTTTTTCTCTTCCTTGCTCCTGATTTCTGCCCCGAAACCTATCGACTTTTTGCCGATTCGGTTGGCTATGATCTTTTCTATTCCCTCGAAAGCCCCGCCGCAGATAAAGAGTATATTGGTCGTGTCTATCTGGATAAATTCCTGGTGCGGGTGCTTCCGCCCTCCCTGGGGCGGCACGCTGGCTATGGTGCCTTCCAGGATTTTCAAAAGAGCCTGCTGAACGCCTTCTCCGGATACGTCCCGGGTTATCGACGGATTTTCGGATTTCCTCGCAATCTTATCGATCTCATCGATGTAGACTATGCCCTTTTCGGCCTTTTCCACATCGTAGTCGGCCGCCTGAATTAATTTTAAAAGTATATTTTCAACGTCTTCACCGACGTAACCGGCTTCTGTCAGGGAAGTGGCATCGGCTATGGCAAAAGGCACGTTCAAAATTTTGGCTAAGGTCTGGGCCAGCAGGGTCTTGCCGCTGCCCGTCGGGCCCAGCATTATTATGTTGCTCTTTTGAAGTTCCACATCGTCCGATTTCACATTGGAATTGATGCGCTTGTAGTGGTTGTATACCGCCACCGAAAGTATCTTTTTCGCCTGCTCCTGACCTATGACGTACTGGTCCAAAATCTCCTTTATTTCCCTGGGCTTGGGGATATCCGTAAAATCCATTTCGGCTTCTTCGCTGAATTCTTCCTCTATTATCTCGTTGCAGAGCTCTATGCATTCGTCGCAAATATATACGCCGGGACCTGCAACCAGTTTTCTCACCTGATCCTGAGTCTTGCCGCAAAAGGAGCACTTGAGCTGCCCCTTTTCGTCGTTGAATTTGAACATTCTATCACCTCTTTTCTTCGGCTTTGCGTTTGTGTATTACCTCGTCGATGATCCCGTATTCTTTAGCCTCCTGAGCCGACATGAAGTAGTCCCTCTCAGTGTCCCGTTCGATCTTCTCCAAAGGCTGCTTGGTGTGCTTCACGAGGATATCGTTCAGTACCTCCCGCAATCTCAATATTTCTTTAGCCTGGGTCTCGATATCCAGCGCCTTGCCCTGCACTCCTCCCCACGGCTGGTGTATCATGATCCTTGAGTTCGGGAGCGCATAGCGCTTGCCCTCGGCTCCGCCCGCGAGGAGCACCGCACCCATGCTGGCCGCCATGCCTATGCAGATGGTGGCCACATCGGGCTTGATATACTGCATGGTGTCGTATATGGCAAGGCCAGCCGTCACTGAACCGCCCGGAGAATTGATGTAGAGGTAGATGTCTTTGTCCGGGTCTTCCGATTCCAAGAACAACAGTTGCGCTATTACAAGGCTTGCCACCGTGTCGTCGATGGGAGTCCCTATGAACACTATCCTATCCTTGAGCAACCTGGAGTATATATCGTAAGCCCTTTCCCCCCGATTGGTCTGCTCTATCACGATAGGCACGAGATTCATCTATAGCCCCTCCTTATTAAGCTTGTTCTCCCTCGCCCTCGCCTTCTCCTTCTGAAACCTTCTCAACGTTCTCTACAGCTTTTTCGCTGACCTTTGCCTGGGATATCAAAAAGTCGAATATCTTCCTGGTGAGTATGCTGTCTTTGATGCGCTCAAGGTCATCTTCATTCAGATTCTTTTTGTATTCCGCCACGGATTTCTGAGAAGCTTCGGCGTATTTGGCCAGTTCCTGGTCCAGTTCATCCTCAGTCACTTCAATATTTTCCGCTTTAGCCAAAGCTTCAAGGACCAGCGCTGTCTTCACGTTGTTGTATGCCCTTTCCTGGAACCTTCCCTTGAATTCTTCAGGCGAAAGCTTGGAAACTTCCAGATACTGGTTTATATCCATACCTCTTAACCTGAGCTGGAAAGCGAAATCCATGATCAATCTTTCTATCTCTCTATCCACCATCACCTGCGGTATATCCACTTCTGCCTGTTCCAGCACCTTGCTCAGAACGGCTCCTCTTAAAGAGCTCTCGGAAAACGATTTTGCCCTTTGTTCCAATCTATTCCTAATATCCTGCTTTAATTCCTCCAAAGTTTCAAATTCACTCACGTCTTTGGCGAATTCGTCATCCACCGGCGGAAGTTCTTTTTCTTTTACTTCTTTCAAGGAAACCTTAAAGAGCACTTCCTTTCCCGCCAGGTCCTTGTTCGGATGTTCAGCAGGATATGTAACAGTCACCTCTTTGACCTCGCCTGGCTTCATGCCGATTATGCTCTCTTCCAAATTCTCCACGAGGAGACTGGAACCGAGCTCTACGGGGTAATTCTCGACCTTCAGATCCTTTACGGGCTTCCCGTTTTCAAAGCCTTCCAGGTCAACTACTACTACATCGCCTTTCTGTGCTGGCCGTTCAACAGTAACTAACCTCGCATTTTTCTCCTGTAAAACCTTCAGTTCCTTTTCCACATCTTCTTCTGTAACATTGTACACCAATTTTTCCACTTCTAAACCTTTGTACTGACCCAATTTTACCTCGGGCTTTACCGTCACCCTGGCAGTGGCGACAACGCCTTTGTCCTTTCCAATTTCATCTATGTCAAAATGGGGGTGGTCTACCGGTTCGAGGTTATTTTCTTCCACTGCTTTCTCGTACGCTTCGGAGAGCACGATTTCTGCCGCATCTTCATAGAAAACCTCTACACCGTAATACCTTTCAATAAGGCTTCTGGGAGCCTTGCCCCGCCTGAAACCTGGGATGTTGAACCTTCTTACGTTTTTCCGGTACGACTGTTCTATCGCCTTTTCAAATTCTCCGGCTTCTACTTCGATTTTCAGAGTCGCTACATTATTTTCTATTTTTTCCACATTAACTTTCATTATGCTCCTCCTCACAAAAGCGATAACCTTTTTTGCCATTTTATTATAGCATAAAAAAATAAATAATAAAACAATACCCCGGCATGAATACCGAGGCTTTTTTTCTAAAAAATTTTGGTGCGGGCGAGAGGATTTGAACCTCCACGGGAAACCCACCAGATCCTAAGTCTGGCGCGTCTGCCAGTTCCGCCACGCCCGCAATGGTGAGCCATGGAGGACTCGAACCTCCGACACCCTGATTAAAAGTCAGGTGCTCTACCGCCTGAGCTAATGGCCCGCTATTTTGGCTGGGGCGGTAGGATTCGAACCTACGATGCAGGATCCAAAGTCCCGTGCCTTACCTCTTGGCTACGCCCCAAAGCAAAAAAATAAATGGGGTGGATAGTGGGACTCGAACCCACGGCCTCCAGAGCCACAATCTGGCGTTCTAACCACCTGAACTATATCCACCATGTTGAGCATGGCGCGCCCGAGAGGATTCGAACCCCTGGCCCACGGATTAGAAGTCCGTTGCTCTGTCCTACTGAGCTACGGGCGCGTATCTTATGGAGCGGGAAACGGGACTCGAACCCGCGGCACCCAGCTTGGAAGGCTGGTGCTCTACCACCTGAGCTATTCCCGCACGCATGGTCGAGGCAGAGGGACTCGAACCCCCGACCCCATGGTCCCAAACCATGTGCGCTACCAAACTGCGCCATGCCTCGATGAGGCTTCAGGACACAGTATAGTATACATTAATTTAAATATGGAGTCAAGGTTATTTTACCACAAATCTCGGCTGTTTAGCAAAGTTTAATTGTAAAATCAAATACAATGCCAAAAAATAATTGAATTATTTTTGCCGACATTGCAAAAAATGACCCCGCCAGTTATAAATAAAGCGGGGTATTTTTATCTCAACCCAGCTTGCTGTACGCTTTTACACCTTCGGCCGCCGCCCTGACTTCGGCCAGGCTCTTGCCGAAACTGGCCTCAACGGCTGCTGCCACCGTTCCTTCCACGAAAGGTGCATCGGCTATTGCCGTTGCTGATCTAAGCGGTTCTTCCAGATTTTCGATGGCGAATTCGGCGCTCAGTACTGCACTGCCCAGGTCCACCATAATCAGCACTCCGTCTCCTCTGTGAACTTTCCTGATTTTTTTCTCTACCGCCGCCGCATCGGTGCCCAGCCTGCCATCAGACGTACCTGCTGCAATTTCAATGGGCACTTTATCGCCTACCATCTGCCTGACGAGGTCCAGCGTTCCTTCTGCTATACGGGGACTGTGGGATACGAGCACTATGCCCACCATAGAAAGGCCCCCTTAAGATTTTTTGTCATCCAGGAGCTGGGTGGCCATGGCTTCAAGTATTATATAACATGATGTGGCACCTGGGTCCTGGTGGCCCAAACTTCTTTCCCCCAGGTAACTGGCTCTTCCTTTCCTGGCTACTATTTCCTTGGTGTATTCCATTCCTCTTCGTGCCGCTTCCACCGCTTCCCGCAGCGCGGTTTCGAGGCCTTCTTCGCGGCACAGTTTTAGAGTTTCTACCGCAGGTTCCAGAGCATCCACTATGGTCTTTTCTCCCTTTTCTGCTTTGCCGCGATATTTTATTCCTTCAAGGGCTGCTTCCATCACTGAAATGAGGTCGTTGAAATCCAACTGGTGCTTTCCGGCCACTGCCTGCCCTGCTCTCATGAAAGCAGTGCCGTAAAGCGGCCCGGAAGCTCCGCCGACAGTAGAGACCAGCGTCATACCAACGGTCTTCAGTATTGTGCCGCAGTCTTTTTCACTCATATCAGATATCTTTTCGACTACAGTCCTGAACCCCTTGCTCATATTTATCCCGTGATCGGCATCCCCTATAGCCGAGTCCAGTTGGGTAAGGTATTCCTTGTTTTCGGTTATCTTATCTGCAATAACCTTTATTATATCGATGAGTTTTACAGAATCTACCGCCATTTTTATATCTCCTCCCGAACGATTATAATTGTTTGAATGCAGGAGTGTCCGCAGGCGCATCTAGAAGGGATTTGAGTTCGTCATCCAGTTTCAGAAGCGTGATGGATGCCCCTGCCATCTCCAAGGAAGTCATAAATTCTCCCACATAGGTGCGGTATACTTTTATTCCCTTATCGTCGAGAATCTGGCTAACTCTTCTGTTCAGTATGAAAAGCTCCATTAGCGGGGTGCCGCCCAGTCCATTTACCATCACCGCTACCTCAGCTCCCGGTTCGAAGGGTAAATCGACGAGGATTTTTGACATAAGGTGATCTACAATTTCATCAGCTTTCATAATATTTGTCCTCATGGTACCCGGCTCTCCATGAATGCCCATACCTATTTCCATTTCATCGTCGCCAATAGTAAAAGTAGGCTTTCCTGCAGCCGGTACTATGCACGGTGTCAGTGCCATTCCCATACTCCGCACATTTTTAATGACCTTTTCAGCTACTGCTTTGACCTCTTCCAGCGTCCCGCCGGCTTGGGCTTTGGCCCCGGCGATTTTGTGCACGAAGACCGTACCAGCTATGCCCCTTCTTCCCACCGTATACGTACTGTTTTCCACCGCCACGTCATCATTGACGATTACGCTGGCGACTTCTATTCCCTCGGCTCTAGCCATGTCACCGGCCATCTCAAAATTCATTACATCGCCGGTGTAATTCTTTATAACCAGTAACACTCCTGCGCCGCCGTCGACGGCTTTAATCGCCTCGAAGATTTGGTCCGGGGTAGGGGAAGTAAATACAGCACCGGCTACGCCAGCATCCAGCATTCCTTTACCGACGTATCCGGCGTGAGAAGGCTCGTGGCCGCTACCTCCACCGGAAACCAGCGCCACCTTTCCTTTTACCGGAGCATCGGCCCGCACTATCACGTTGTAGCCATCAAGTTTTCTAACATACTGCGGAAATGCCCTGACCATACCCTCCAGCATTTCCTCAACGACGACTTCGGGATTGTTTATCAATTTTTTCATCCGGTCCACCTCCAAATAATATTTTCTTAACTTAAAAAATTTATTTGCAAAACTTGTGCCAATAAAGACGGATAACCCTGCTGTCTGGTTCCGCAGGGTTATCCATTCCGATCTTTTTCATTGTTGATACTTTTTACCAAGCCTATATCAATCCATACTTACGGGCTTTGGCGGCAACAGTCTTATGGGTGATGCCCAGTACTTTAGCCGCAGCATTGAAGCTCCTGTACTTTTTTAAAGCCTTTCTGATGATCTCTTTTTCGTATTCCTCGAGTGGTGCTATTTCACCGTCTCCACTCAAGTTAATGAGGTGGCCGGAGTCACTGCTCTCCTGCCCGCTTATATAAGAAGGTAGGTCATCTATGTCGATTTCTACATCATCAGTGAGGTTGATAGCCCTTTCAATTATATTTTCCAACTCTCTCACATTTCCAGGCCAATCGTAACTCATCAAGCACCTCATGGCTCTGGGTGTTATAGTTGTTACATTTTTCCCCAGTGCCTTTGATAACTTTTCCCTAAAATGTTCCGCCAGAAGGGGTATGTCTTCTTTCCTCTCTCTGAGGCTGGGCAGGAAAATGGGGACCACATTTAACCTATAGTAAAGGTCTTCTCTAAACTCCCCCTTTTTTATCATCTCCTCCAGGTTTCTGTTGGTAGCTGCGATGATTCTGACATCCACTTTTATGGTCTGATTTCCTCCAACCCTTTCGAACTCTTTCTCCTGCAGTACCCTCAGAAGTTTGGTCTGCATGTCCTTTCCCATTTCGCCGATCTCGTCGAGGAAAATCGTACCTCCGTCGGCCAGTTCGAATTTACCTATTTTTTGGTATAGCGCTCCAGTGAATGCACCTTTTTCATGGCCAAAAAGCTCGCTCTCCAACAGTGTCTGGGGAATAGCCGGACAGTTCACCCGGATAAACGGTCCGTCTTTCCTCTTGCTTGCACAATGGATGGCTCTAGCTACTAGTTCTTTCCCCGTGCCGCTTTCGCCTCTGATGAGAACCGTAGAAGTCGTGGCAGCGGCTTTAGAGGCTATAGCCAGGGCATCCAATAGTTTCCCACTCCTGCCTACTATCTCGTCAAAGGCCCTGTCTAGCTTTTTACTCCTCATGAGCTCTTCTTCCAGATATTCGGCTCGTGCCACTGCTTCGTTGAAGTCCTTCATTTCTCTCAAAAGCCTCTCCATGCGGGAAACATCCTGAAAAATTATTGCTCCCCCTATTATTTTCTTATCTATTATTATCGGCACCAGGTCGGCTATTACCGGTCGGCCGTTAAAGACCTTTTTCCTTTCGTATTCCCCTTTTCCGCCATCCAGTATCCTATCTATCCCGGTTCCAGGAAGTATAAAGTTGAGATTTTTCCCCACTGCCAGGGCTCTGGGCACCCCGGTGATTTCTTCCGCGGCTCTGTTAAAGACTGTAACTGTGGAATCTGTATCTACGACTATGAGGCCATCAGTTATGCTGTCAAAGATTACATCGGATGTCAGAGCATTTTCTTCTAATATGGAATCTATTTTATCGTTCTCATCAAGATCTTTTGGTGTCAAATCGCCTTCCAGCAATCTTGAAAACCTTTCCAAGGCCGTCCCCGCATCAGCACCTGTCGCAAGCACCGTAATTTTATCTCCAGGCTTTATGTGCAGGGAATAAAGGGCCATGAGAGCCGTTGCAGGCACTTCGTGGCCCTTATGCTTTCTCACATAAAGATTGGCGTCCAGCTCCTTTTGCATCTCGTAGGCTTTTTGAACCAGCATAGCGGCTGCTCTGATATGAAGACCTTTCTTGTTTTTAAAAAGGACCTCCTTTTTATGCACGCTCATCACCGCCGGTATTTTAGTTCCAACTACGGGTAGCCACCACATCGACACCGGTACCGGCCACGTTAGAGTAAACTACTTGGCCGATTTCTATCGGTCCTTTGACCCTCACGCCGCTCAGTTCCCTCACAGCCTCAAAAAGCAACTCCTTAGGTATTGGGCGAGCTGTCTTCACGGGCAACAAGTGGCCGTCTTCCAACCGCACTGTAGTTGTAAGCACCCTCATGGGCTGTGTCACCTCAGATCTAGCATAATCGGCGCCCCTCTTGCAAAGGTTGCCACTGATCCTGATTATCTCACCTCCTTTTATACTCACCTTGATTCTGCAACCCCTAGGGCATACAATACAAGTTACACTCTTTTCTTCATTCACCGCGCTCAACGCTGTCACCTTCCTCCTGAAGGTTGAATTTTAAAATTTTAATCCCTTTCATTTCATCGCGGTCAATGGGGATGCTTAACATCTCGCTGGGCTTGACGTATCTCATCACCCTGGATTTTATTACGCCCTTTTCTGATTCAATAGAAAGCCTTGCCTTTGCCATGGGTTTGACACTCCGCATGAAGAAGGTCTGCCTTTTCTCCGGCATAGCTTCTATATTTATCCTATGAGGCAGCACGTATCTCAATCCGTCTCCCGCTACGACGGGTACGTAGTCATATTTTTTATCCGAATCTGCCAGGTATGAGGCGGCTCCTCTTGCAGCTAGAATCGCTTCCCGGGTGACGAAATCCACCAGGTCATGGACGTGCAGCACATTGCCGCAGGCGAAAATTCCAGGAACCGACGTCTCCATCCGCTGGTTTACCACCGGACCTCCAGTGACCTCGTCTATTTGAATCTCCGCCATCCTGGAAAGTTCGTTTTCCGGTATCAGGCCTACGGATAACAGAAGCGTATCGCAGGGTATGAATTTCGCGGTCTCCATGATGGGCTTCATATTGTCGTCGACTTCGGCGATGGTGACCCCTTCTACCCTTTTTCTGCCGTGGATGTTTACAACGGTGTGCTTTAGAAGAAGGGGTATATCGTAATCCTCCAGGCACTGCACGATGTTCCTCGTGAGGCCGTTGGAGTAGGGCATTATCTCTACGACGCACCGGACCTTAGCCCCCTCCAGTGTAAGACGCCTTGCCATTATCAGTCCTATGTCTCCAGAACCCAGGATAACTATTTCTCGCCCAGGCATATAGCCTTCGATGTTTACAAACCGCTGCGCCGTGCCTGCGGTAAAAACACCCGCCGGCCGGAAACCTGGAATGTTGATGGCACCTCTGGTCCTCTCCCTGCATCCCATAGCGAGTATAACCGCTTTCGCCTGGATTTCTATGAGCCCTTCCTGGCTGTTAACTGCAATTATGCGCTTGTCTGCTGTAAGCTCTATTGCCATAGTGTCAAGCATTATTTCCACACCGAGGTTTTTGGCTTCTCTTACAAAACGTTCCGCGTATTCGGGGCCTGTGAGTTCTTCCTTGAAGATGTGCAGTCCGAACCCTGGATGAATGCACTGCTTCAGTATCCCCCCTGGCTCCGACTCCCTGTCGATAACGAGGACATCTTTTATCCCCAGCCTGCGGGCTTCTACTGCAGCAGACAACCCGGCAGGCCCTCCACCAATTATAACAAGCTCTCTATTTTGCATTGATAACACCACCTGTCTCGATAAATTCTTTCGTCCGCCCTTTTAGTATCTCGGAACCGCTGCCGCATTTGGTAACTTCCAGGGGACTTATGCCGAGTTCTCTTGCCAGTATTTCTACTATTCTGGGCGAGCAAAAACCTCCCTGGCACCTGCCCATTCCTGCCCTGGTTCGACGTTTTACGGCATCAAGGCTCCGGGCTCCCACTGGCCTTCTGATGGCATCGATTATTTCCCCTTCGGTCACCGTCTCGCACCGGCAAATTATCCTGCCGTACGCCGGTTTTTTTCTTATCAACTCTCTCTTTTCTTCATTGCTGAGATGGCGGAATTTGAAAATTGGCGGCCTTTTGGGATTGAAGTTATTTTTCTCTCTAAGCTCCAATCCCTCTTCTTTTAAAATTTCGAGGACCATTTCGGCTATGGCAGGTGCGGAGGAGAGTCCAGGCGACTGGATACCTCCAACATTGATAAAGCCTTTTACTTTTTTGGATGCCCTTATGACAAAGTCATCGGTATCCGACACGGCTCTCAATCCGGCGAAAGAGGAGATAACATGCTTCAGAGGCAGGTCCGGCACCAGCTTGCGGGCACCTTTAATTATTTCCTCAATCCCCTGCTGCGTGACAGCAACGTCGTCCTTTTCACCGACATCGTTGGAATTGGGACCGATGAAAAAGTTACCATCCACCGTGGGGCAAACGAGAATTCCTTTAGATATTTTTGTAGGAGTTGGGAATATCACTCTGCTTACTATGCCTCCAAACCTTCTGTCAAAGATGAGATACTCTCCTTTGCGCGGCGTTATGCGATAGTCTTCCGCCCCCGCCAATCTCGATATCTCATCGGCAAAAAGGCCCGCAGCGTTTATAATGTACCGGGTGTAAAGGGTTTCTCCCGGAGTTCTGACGGACAGCACCCCACCGTTTTCCACCCTTACGCCTAGCACCGGGGAATTCAATTTTATTTCTACCCCGTTCTGGCAGGCATTTTCAGCCAGAGCAATCGTCAACTCATAAGGGCATATGATACCGGCGGTAGGTGCATAAAGCGCTGCCAGAGCCTCTCTGTTGACATTGGGTTCCATTTCCCGCAGCCTTTCCCGGCTTATAATTTCGAGACCTGGAACGCCGTTGCTTTTCCCCCTTTCCAGCAATTCCTCCAGTGCCCTGACCTCCTCTTCGTTTAGAGCCACAACGAGAGAACCTATCCTCTTAAAAGGTACATCAAGTTCTCCGCAAATTATGTCAAAAAGAGGGTTGCCCCTCACATTTAACTTCGCTTTCAGGGTACCGGGCTTTGCGTCGTAACCGGCGTGGATGATGGCGCTGTTGGCCTTACTGGTGCCGCTTGCCACATCATCCTCCTTTTCCAGGAGTACTGCTTTTAACTGGTACCTGGATAATTCGCGGGCAATCATGCATCCCACGACGCCCCCACCTATTATGACTACGTCTAGCAATTGAATTACCTCCTTAAATTGAAGTGACCTCTTTAAAAAAGTAAAGAGAACCACACCTACAGGTGTGGTTCTCCTTTTCTCCACCACAACTTTTTACATGGTAATGTATTTTTTTATTGTAGTACTTCGACAAAATTTAAATTAATCCTTCTCCCAGTCGAGAGCTCTCTTAACCGCTTTCTTCCATCCAGCATAAAGTTTTTCCCTGACTTCCATCGCCATTGCAGGTTTAAAATCCCTGTCGATCTGCCATTTAGAGGCTATTTCATCCATACCCTTCCAGTATCCTACAGCAAGACCAGCCAGGTAAGCTGCTCCCAAAGCCGTAGTCTCGGTCACCTTGGGCCTTGAAACCGGAACGCCAAGAATATCGGACTGGAACTGCATTAGGAAGTTATTGGCAACGGCACCTCCGTCAACTTTTAAGTTCGTCAGCGTTATGCCGGAATCCTTCTGCATGGCTTTGTGAAGAAAAACCCTTTTTCGCGCCTTTTTTATGTAGTTAACGGGGTATTTTATATTGAGGATATCGCCTGTAAGCATAAATATACATCGGACGGGTTTCTCCAAGGCCATGTCCACAGCATCAATATCCCTTACAGCCGCTATAACTGGATAGGCCTTCAGATCGGCCAGTATATCCTTCAACGGCGTCACTCCCGATTCACGTTTAATATAATCAAAATTCTATCTTAATTCTGTCTATTTTTAATTGCAAAATTTATGCCAGCACCAAAGTCCGTCAATCGACGAGCCTGTTGGGAAAAAGTACCAACCTTATAGAATAAAGTAGATACTTTTTACCAAATCAAACGACGGTCGCTCCATCATTGCAAGTATCCAAAATTAAATAGCGCGCTTTAACATCTTTTTTTCCGAAGACTCCCACCATAAACTCTCCCGCTTCCTTCGCTTTTTCTTCTCTGACGAGGCCCACCACCGAAGGTCCGGCACCACTTAAAAAGCAGCCGAGCATACCCATCGACAGGGCCTCTTTCAGTATTTCCTCCATTCCGGGCACCAGAGATTTTCTGTAGGGCTGGTGCAGAACATCCTGGGTGGCCATCTGAAGCAGGGAAAAATCCCCATCGCTCAGGCACGCCACCAGCAAGGCCGTCCGCCCGATGTTGAAAACCGCCTCATCGAGGCCTAATTTTTTGGGGAGGACTTCCCTCGCCCTTTTGGTCGAAAGTTCGAATTCCGGCACCGCAACGACGATTTTAAGGTCCGAGGGCATGGACAACTTTTTGTAAACGACCCTGTCCTTTTCCCTCACCGATATGGCGAGTCCCCCCACGACGGCCGGCACCACGTTGTCCGGATGACCTTCCATTTCGGTGGCGAAATTTATTATTTCTTCCCGGCTGAAGGGGCTTCCCGCGAGGTAGTTGGCGGCCATCATACCGCCCGCGATGCACGCGGCACTGCTTCCCAATCCTCTCGACAGCGGTATTCTATTTTTTAATCTTATATACAGGCTTTTTTCGATGCCCGCCTTTTTTAAAAGAGACCTGGCCGCCCGGTACACCAGGTTGTCCTCCCCCAGAGATATTCTCCCCTCTCCCTCGCCCGAAACTTCTATCTGGGGAAAGCCCGAAAAGTCCATCTCGATGAAGTTGTACAAATTCACCGCCGTCCCGATGCAATCGAAACCGGGGCCGAAATTGGCTATGGTTGCGGGAACCTTAACTCGGACCAAAGCCTTCACTCCCAACCGTATATTTCTCTTTCCAGAGCCTCAATTTCAAGAGGTATGACCACAGGAGAAACGCCGGTCTTTATGGCAGTATCCGGATCCTTCAGGCCGTGGCCGGTCAGCACGCACACAACTTTAGAATTTTCCTCAAAATACCCCACCTTGAAATGTTTTATGACGCCTGCCAGCGACGCCGCCGAAGCGGGTTCGGCAAAAACCCCTTCCTTTTTGGCCAGAAGCTTATAGGCATCCAGAATTTCCTCATCGGTCACCTTGTCCACCAATCCCCCCGATTCTTCGATGGCCGCCTCGGCCATCTTCCAGCTGGCCGGGTTCCCGATCCTTATGGCTGTAGCGATAGTCTCTGGCTTTTCTATCACCCTCTTTTCCACCAAGGGCGCGGCCCCGGCCGCCTGAAATCCCACCATCTTCGGGAGCTTCGAAGTCTTTCCTAGAGAATGGTATTCCTTAAATCCCTTCCAGTACGCCGTGATGTTGCCCGCGTTTCCCACCGGAATAGCGAGGTAATCCGGGGCGTCGGAAAATTCATCGCATATCTCAAAAGCCGCCGTCTTCTGCCCCTCGATGCGGTCGGGATTTATGGAATTTACCAGGGTTACCGGATGCTTTTCGGAAAATTCCCTCACCATTTTCAGAGCATCGTCGAAATTGCCCTCCAGGGCCACCACCCTTGCCCCATAGGCTATGGCCTGGGCCAGTTTGCCGAGGGCGATGGCGTTTTGGGGTATCAGCACCACGCACTTTAAGCCGGCCCTGGCCGCGTACGCCGCCGCAGAAGCGGAGGTATTCCCGGTGGAAGCGCAGATGACCGCCTTGGCCCCTTTTTCCAGAGCTGCGGAGACCGCAACCGTCATGCCCCTGTCTTTAAAAGAACCGGTCGGATTTACACCTTCGTATTTCAGGTAAAGTTCAAAGTTAAGTCCCAGGTGCCTTTCCAGGTTATGGGCCCTGATGAGGGGCGTGTTGCCCTCCTTCAAAGTCACAATGCATTCTTTCTTTTTAATCGGCAGCAGATCGAAATACCTATCGATGACCCCCATGTAAGCCATCTTCATCCGCCTCCTCTACCCTTATGATGTTGGCCACCTCTTTGACACCTTTTAGATTCTTTATCTCATTTAAAGCCCTTTGGAGGTCTCCGAAGGGAACCCATAAAGTCAGCATCACTATCTCGACGAGGCCACCGCCTACGCCTTTCTGCGCCGCCATTTCAAGGCCTATGCCGTTTCTTCCCAAAGCTCCGCAAATCTCCGCAAGCGCTTCGGGATTGTCCTCAGCCTTCAGCCGCACGTAAAACCGGCTCGTCATCAAACTGGCGGGGACGACCTCCACTTCGCCGTAGCAGGTGCAGTAGATCCTTTTCCCGCCCCTTGCTGCATCGATTATATCGGCCACCACCGCGCTGGCCGTGGGCATCTTCCCGGCGCCCTGCCCGTAAAACATGACCTGACCCACCGCATCGCCTTCCACCAGAATGGCGTTGTATACGTCCCTGACGGCGCTCAGGGGGTGGTTCTCCTTCAGCATCGCCGGCGCCACGACGGCTTCGACTCTCCCCTCTCCGGTCCTCCTGGCCGACGCCAGAAGTTTAATCGTATAGCCCAATTCGCCGGCGTATTTTATGTCTTCGGGCCCTATCCTTTCTATGCCTTCCACGTAAACCCTGTCTGGGGTTATCCTGGCGTTGAACCCTATCGACGAGAGGATCGCCAGCTTTCTCGCCGCATCGAAGCCTTTTATATCGGCGGAAGGATCGCTTTCGGCGTAACCCAGCCTCTGGGCCTCCCGCAGGGCTTCCCCGAAGCTCCATCCCTTTTCTCGCATCTGGGTCAGAATGTAATTGGTAGTGCCGTTCAATATCCCGGAGATCTTCATAATGCGGTTGGCAGCAAGGCACTGCTTCATCGGCCTTATTATGGGAATTCCGCCGCCAACGCTGGCCTCGAAGAGAAGGCTCACCCCCGATCTTTCCGCAAGCTCCAGGAGTTCCTTCCCGTGCTTCGAGATGACCTCCTTGTTGGCGGTCACCACGTGCTTTTTATTCTCCAGCGCTTTTTTTATATAAGTCCTTGCCGGCTCCTCGCCGCCCATCAGTTCCACTACTACATCTATTTCGCCGTCTTCCAGGATATCATCGGCCCTTGTGGTCAGCTTGCCTTCCGCATAAGGAGTCCTCTTTTTAGAAAGGTCCCTCACCAGTATCTTTTTGACCTCTACCTCATCCCCCAACCTCCTGGCTATGGTGCTCCGGTTGGTCTCAAGGAGTTCTACGACCCCTGTGCCGACGGTGCCGAGTCCCATGATCCCTACATTTATCACCTTTTCTCCTCCCCCTTTGTCATTCCTGAGCTATAACCTCGATCTTCGCCACTCCCGGCTTTTTTTCGATCGTTTCCAGCACTTCTTCCACGTTTTTGCTCATCTGGCTGGTATCGAAGGATATGGTGACGTTGGCCAGGCCGTGCACCGGAATATTCTGGTTTATGGTGAGGATGTTGCCGTGCCCTTTTGCGATCTCATCCAAAATGGATGATAATATTCCCGGCCTGTGCTCCAAAATCAGTGATATCGTAATTATCTTTCCCATGCTGGCTTCATAAAAGGGAAACACGTAGTCCTTGTACTTGTAAAAGGCGCTCCGGCTCATGCCCACCATTTTTGTGGCTTCGTTTATCGTCCTGGCCGTGCCGTTTTTCAAAAGTTCCTTGGCCTTCACCGTCTTTTTCAATATATCCGGCAAAATCTCTTCCTTCACTATGTAAAAACCTTTACCTCCTGTCAAAAGGCTCCCTCCCGCTGTTCGCGTGAAAAATACATTTATGCGTAGATAGGAGACATTATACCGCAAAATTGCATAAAAAACAACCCTTAGTGAGTGTTGACATCTTTTTTAATCTGATCTAAAATTTGAAGAAATTAATTCAACTCTTTAAAAGCCAAAAAGCGGTGAAGGGGAAAATTAAAGGGAAATCCTTTCAAGAGAGCCGGTGGTTGGTGCAAACCGGCAGGAGCCCTTTATTTCCGCCCCGGAGCTGCCGGCGACGAGCCGAGCCGGGCAAAAGCCCGTTATTCAAACGAGCCTTTCCTTACTATACTTTCTATGGTCTAGGGTGGCACCGCGGTAAAAAACCGCCCCTTTAAGGGGCGGTTTTTTGCATCATTTGGAAGGAGGTTGTCTATCGTATGAAAAAGCATCACTTGCGGATTCCCGGTCCCACTGAAGTTCCAGAACGGGTGCTGAGGGCCATGCAGTCCCCGATGATCAACCACCGGGGAGACGAATTCAGGTCCCTTTTCAGAAGGGTCTCTGAAAATATTAAAAAAGTCTTTCAAACTAAAAACGACGTGCTGATATTTCCCTCTGCCGGAACGGGAGCCATGGAGGCGGCCATAGCAAATCTATTTTCCCCCGGAGACCTGATCGTCTCTTTCAGCTGCGGTGTTTTCGGCGATCGATTTGCCGATATTGCGGAGGCTTTCGGCGCAAGAGTCGAGAGAATCAGTGTAGAATGGGGAAAGCCGGTGGCCTGCGACATCGTGAAAGAAAGGATTTTGCGGGATGCCAAGGGAGAAATAAAAGGGGTGCTTTTTACCCACAACGAGACGTCCACCGGGGTCCTCAACGACATTAGAGCCCTGAGGGAAGCAATGGGAGACCATCCCGCCTTGGTGGTAGTCGACGCCATAAGCTCTCTGGGTGCCGTAGAACTGAAGGCAGACGAGTGGCAAATCGACGCGGTGGTGGCGGGATCGCAGAAAGCCCTGATGCTCCCTCCCGGCCTGGGGTTCGTTTCGGTGAGCGAAAAAGCCTGGAAAGCTGCGGAACAATCTAAAATGCCCAAATACTACTGGGATTTCAAAAAGGCCAGAAAGACCCTGGAAAAGGGTGAAACGCCGTACACCCCCGCCGTATCCCAGATCTTCGCCCTCGACGAAGCTTTAAATCTGATCCTCGAAGAAGGGCTTGAAAACATAATTGCGAGGCACCGGCTGCTGGCAGCAGCCTTAAGGGAAGGCCTGAAACACCTGGGCTTCAGACTTTTCGCCGAAGACTCCTGGGCGTCGCCGACGGTGACCGCCGTGGATATAACGGACTTCCAGGGCAAAATCAATTTTTCCAAGGCTTTAAAGGACAGATTCAACATCACCGTAGCCGGCGGGCAGGAAAAGCTGAAAGGAAAAATTATGAGGATAGGCCACGTGGGATACGTGGATGAACTCGACATTTTAAACGTGCTCTCAGCATTAGAGATGGTACTGGGTGAGGAAGAACTTTTCGGCAAGGGAGTCAAAGCTGCCGAAAAAGTATTTAAAAAAGGAGAGGAGGAATAGCTTATGAGGGTGCTGGTTTCCGACAAGATAGCCAAGGAAGGCATCGAAATTCTCCGATCCGAACTGGAAGTAGATGTCAAAACGGATCTCAGCCCGGAACAATTGAAGGAAATTATAAAAGACTACGACGCCCTGGTGGTGAGGAGCCAGACGAAAGTGACCAGAGACCTGATCGAGGCCAGCAATCTTAAGGTCATAGGAAGGGCCGGCGTCGGCGTGGATAACATCGATGTGGAGGCTGCGACCTTAAAGGGCATACTGGTCGTGAACGCCCCCGAGGGCAATACCATCGCCGCCTGCGAGCACACCTTTGCGCTGATGTTCGCTCTGGCCAGGAAAATCCCCCAGGCTGTAAGCAGCTTAAAAGGCGGAAGGTGGGAGAGGAACAAATTCACGGGCGTCCAGCTTTCCGGAAAGACCTTAGGGATAGTAGGCCTCGGGCGAATAGGAAAGGAAGTGGCAAAAAGGGCCACCTCCCTGGGGATGAACGTGGTGGGATACGACCCTTACATCTCTGCGGAAAACGTGGAAAACCTCAACGTCAAATTGGCCGACCTGGAGGAGGTCCTGGCAGTTTCCGATTTCCTCACTTTCCACGTGCCCCTCACAAAAAATACCAGGCACATGGTAGGGGAAGAACAGTTCAGAATCATGAAAGACGGCGTGTACCTGATAAACTGCGCCCGGGGAGGCATCATTGACGAAAAGGCCCTCTACGATGCTCTCCTTTCGGGCAAGGTGGCGGGCTGTGCCCTGGACGTATTCGAAAAGGAACCGCCGGAAGGAAGCCCGCTTTTGAGCCTGGACAACGTGATCGCGACCCCCCACCTGGGGGCTTCCACCGCCGAGGCCCAGATTGTGGTGGCGGAAGAAGTGGCCAGAGATATACTGAGAGCTCTGAAAGGCGAAATGGTGAAGAACCCCGTAAACATGGTGTCCATAAGGTCGGAAGAATACAGTTTCATTCTGCCCTATATAAAGCTCGCTGAAAAAATGGGATGCCTTTACACTCAGCTTAAAAACGGCAGGCTCCTGGAAGTGGAGATGACTTACGGGGGAAGACTCGCGAACATGGACGTCAAGCTGATAACCACCGCAGGCATAAAAGGCCTTTTATCCCACATTTTACAGTCCCCTGCCAACCTGATCAACGCCCCGATAATAGCCCGGGACAGGGGGATAAAGATAACCGAAAGGAAAATAAGAGAAGACGGGGACGCCCCCGGCACAGTGACCATGAAGGTCCGGACCGACAGGGAAACGGGGACCATCTCGGGCTGCGTCTTCGAAAAGGATAACCCTCGGATAACCGGCATAGACGATTACAAGATAGACCTCATCCCCGAAGGGTACGTCCTCATCACCAACCACAGGGACAAACCGGGAATAGTGGGGAAGGTCGGCACCATCCTGGGAGAAAACCAAATAAATATCGCCTCGATGCAACTCGGCCGGAGGTCTTATCGAGGCGATGCCCTGATGGCTTTGAGCGTAGACGAAGAAATCCCGGAAGAGGTGCTGAAGGAACTCAAAGCCATCGAAGATATCAAAAAAGTCCTTTTCGTGAAGCTGTAATTGGAAACTCAGTATCCCCTGACCGGGTCGACCACATTTATCAACGGCTCCCCTTTCAGGTATCTTTGCAGGTTTTCGTTTACCACCTTCATGGCCCTCTCCATGTAACGATTGGAACTGCCCGCTACGTGGGGAGTTACGATGACGTTGGGCATTTCCCAAAGGGGACTTTCCGATGGCAGGGGCTCCCTCTCGAAGACGTCCAGGGCCGCTCCTGCTATCCAGCCCTCCGCGAGCGCCCTCTCCAGGGCCCTTTCATCGACCACAGCCCCCCGGGCTATGTTTATAAAGTAGGCCGATGGCTTCATGGCTTTAAATTGCTCTTCTTTGAAAAGGTGATGGGTTTCAGGGGTAAGGGGTAAGGCGCAAACCACAAAATCGGAGTTCGAGAGAAGCTCGAAGAGCGAATTTATGCCGTATATTTCGTCGTAAAGGCCCGGACAATCTGCCGGTATTCTGCCGCTGCTGTTGAGGCCCAGGACCTTCATGCCGAAAGCTTTGCCCAGCCGGGCTATCTCGTTTCCGATATTCCCCGTCCCCACAACTCCAAGAGTTTTTTCGAAGAGCTCCGTAGTCCGTATACTCTTATCCCAGACCTTATTTTTTTGCTGGCCGAAAAACCGGTTAAGTCCCCGGGCAAACATCAACATATATCCGAAAACCATCTCGGCAATCGGCACTTTATGGATTCCGCTGGTATTGGTCACAGTTATTCCTTTTTGTCTTACCAGGTCAAAGGCGAGCCCGTCAACGCCGGCCGACAGCGCCTGTATCCATTTTAATTTTTCCGCAGCTTCGATAAAACGCCTTTCGATATTCATAGCCCAGTCCACGTATATTTCTGCATCTTGTACGTGCCTCAATTTATCTTCGGGGTTTTCGCATATAACTATGTCCCAATCCGGTGCAATTTCCCTGGTCTTCTGGAGATGTTTTTCGGAAACCTTATCCCCAAACAGGATCTTCCTCACGGTCCTCCAACACCCCCTGTTAAAGTTCCAAAATAGAGCCTTTTATCTCTCCTTTATTCAACTCCAGAATGCCGAAAGTAGGCCTTTTGGAGCCCCGGGGAAACGCCAGGCTGCCCGGGTTGAAGACGAAAATACCGTTATGCCAGAAATTTTCAGGACAGTGAGTGTGCCCGAAGACCACCACATCGGCTGAAAGTTCCTGAGCCCGGGCCAGCAACCTCTCAGGTCCTCGCTTTACCCGGTACGCATTGCCGTGAGTGAGAAAAATCTTCTTCCCTTCCAGCCTTATGAGCCGCTCTCCCGGGTAGTCCGAAAAAGTATCGCAATTTCCCAAAACGCCGTAAACTTTGTAGCCGTACGCTTCCCTTATGTAATCGGCATCGGGCGATATGTCCCCTGCGTGAAAAACCAAATCCACCTGACCTGCCAATTCCAAAGCCCTATCTATCAACGGCAGAAAGCCGTGAGTATCGCTAATTACCGCTATCCTCAAGCACTGCCCCTCCGCTTCCATGAATACTCTTCGCAAATTGCAAAAGATGTTTTTTCATCTTTTCCATAGCCCGAGCTCTGTGGCTCACCGAGTTTTTTTCCTCCAGCCCCGCCTCGGCCAGGGTCTTTTTAAGTTCCGGTACAAAAAAAACAGGATCGTACCCGAATCCCATACTGCCTTTCGGCTCAAAGGTAATATATCCTTCTAAATAACCGTGCTCGATAAAAATTCGCCCATCGGGGAGGGCGAAACAGAGGCAGCATACGAATCGGGCTTTCCTCTCTTCTTGAGGGACGCCATCGAGTTCTTTCAAAAGCTTTTCGATGTTCTCCCGGTCGGAAGCAGCAGGCCCCGCGTATCTCGCTGTGTACACCCCGGGCCTCCCCCCTAAGGCCTCCACTTCCAGCCCCGAATCGTCGCTTAAGGCCGCCCTTCCAGTCAACTCCACGACCTTTTTCGCCTTAATCAAGGCGTTTTCTTCGAAGGTCTTACCGTTCTCTTCCACTTCGATGGCCGGATAATCGAGGAGCGACAGCAGCTTCAGCGGGACATCGCGAAGCATTTCCTGAAATTCTTTCAGCTTGCCGCGGTTCTTTGTGGCCACCACTATGCTCTTCATTGCTTTTCGACCTCATCCAGAATATCCTGCAGAACTTCCTTCTGCACTGCGATAAGGTCGGCTATGCCCTTGCAGGCCAGGTCCAGGAGTTCGTCCAGGTCCTGGCGGGTAAAAGGAAAGGCCTCGCCTGTCCCCTGAATTTCCACTATCTGTCCTTTATCGGTCATCACCACGTTCATGTCCACCTGAGCTCTGCTGTCTTCGTTGAAATTCAAATCCAGCAATTTCTGTCCTTCGACAATGCCAACGCTCACTGCCGCCACAAAGCTGTTGACGGGAATCACCTCGAGGACTCCCTTATCCTTCAGATGCTTGAAAGCATCCACAAGAGCCACGAAAGCCCCGGTTATGGCCGCCGTCCGGGTTCCTCCGTCGGCCTGGATCACATCGCAGTCCAGCCATATCGTCCTCTCCCCCATGGCCGACAGGTCCACCACTGACCGCAAGGCCCTTCCTATCAGCCTTTGTATTTCCATGGTCCTGCCGCTCGGACGCAGGGTTTCCCTCACATTGCGGATTTCCGTAGATCTTGGCAGCATCGAATATTCGGCCGTAATCCAGCCCTGCCCTTTGCCCCTCAGGAATGGAGGAACTCTATCGTCTACGGTCGCGGTGCATATTACCTTGGTGTCGCCGGCTTCAATGAGCACCGAACCTTCGGCATACTTGTTAAAGTGCCTGGTTATTTTTACATGCCTTATCTGGTTGTACTCCCTGCCGTCAACTCTTGCCAATAAAATCATCCTCTCCGATTTAGATAAAGTCTGGGTTTATATAAGCAGGTTTTAGAATGGGAGCGTCCAGCATGGTTCCCTCAGGCAGTACCCCGCTCTCACCCTCCACCTGCAGCGTGACCTTTTCTACCCCGGGAAATTCGGATAGAGTAAGGACTATGGAATCCACCAGAGCCTGTTCGCTTTCAACGCCACCGCCGTAACCCTCTATTTCTTTAGAAAAATTGACTATCACTTCGCCACCGCTCTGAGTTAAGCTGATCACCTTCGTGTCGGCCGGCAGGACCGAAGTCAAACCCATTTCTTTTTTCGGTCCTTTGATCAATTCTTCCAGGGCGACTCTCATCATATCGTCGCTCTTTTCAACCATCCGGGTGACCGGGACGAAATAGGAAAAGGTCCCGTCGCTGCTGGATGCTCTGAAATACAAGGTCACGGGGACGTTGTCGCCTCCGGTTTTCTGGTCTTCCAGGTTTATCTTTTCGCGCTTTACTTCATCTTCCAAAGTGGTGCCGTTGGGGCATTTTTTCAAAGGTTTGCCTTCTACCATGAAATGCACCCGCTCAACCGTCGGGAATTCGGTGAGGGTGTAAACCACGGCTTTTATCGCATTTTCCTCTTCGATCCTGTCCTTCAGGTTCAGAAATTCGTGACTGAAGTCCACCTTGGCCAGCCCTTCCCTTATGGTCAATCCCAATACCCTCGTCCCCTCGGGCAAGGGCGGTTTGAGCCCCTGATCTTCCAGCTCCTTTCCCCTTTCCTCAGTGAATACGAGATTTTCCAGAGCGGCCCTGCCGATTCCCTCCACCCACGGTATGTCCTTCGTCACCGGGACCAGCAGATTCTGCTGATTTACAAAATAAAGCACCGTCTTTCGCATGTTGGCCTGGGTTTCCAGGGCAGAATCGGCGCCTTCCGGCGAAGTTGCGCTTTTGTCTTCCAAAAAGCCGCAGGCCACAAAAAAAGCGAGGATAAAAAGAGTCCCTGCCAACCACGCTAAAAATTTCTTAGGCATAAAACAACCCCCTTTTCCGAAATCTAATTAATAATATTTAAAAAAAGGGGCGTTTTATGCCTTAAGGGTCACTTGGACTGTTTAAAGTATCCCCCTTTAACCGACTTTGTATCCATTATAGTGACGAAGGCCGATTCATCTTCGCTTTCTACGTAACTTATCAAATCGGGCACGTTTTTCCTCGCCAGAGAAATCAAGAGCACGTGGCGGGTGCCCTCCTTGCCAAAACCATTGAGTGCCGTGACTCCATAGCCCAGATTTCTTATCTTGTTGCAAAGTTCGGGGTCCTTCGTCACCACCTGTACGGTAGTGAGTCCCAGGGCCAGTTTCTCCTCGATCAGGCTTCCCACGTAATTTCCCGTGGCGAAGCCCACAGCGTAGACGAGGAGATTAAACGGATTATTCAGCTTTCCAACGACTTCGTTGAGTGCCGTTATGTATATTATGACCTCAAAAAAGCCTATAATAGCCGCTTGTAGCCGGTTTCCCCTGACCACCATTAAGGTTCGCACCGTCGCCAGAGAGACATCGCATACCCGGGCAAAAAAAATGAAGAAATAACCTAATAATGCGTCCAAGCCAGAACCTCCCAGGGTTTTAGTTCAAGTGTATCATATCAAACCTGTTAATTTGTGTCAATAAGGCTCATTTTTCTGAAAAATACATCAATATGCCTTTATATATCCCTTCGGCGGCTCTTTGCCTGAACTCCTCCGTCTGAAGGAGGGCGAGGTCCTTTTGATTGCTCATAAAGGCCACTTCCACCAGTGCCGAAGGCATCTTCGTCTCCCTGGTGACCACCAGGTTAGGCCTTTCGGAAATGCCTAAATCGGGCAGTCCCAGAGTTTCAACCACCGCCTTTTGTAGTATCTTGGCCAGGACCTTTTTTTCAGGAGATGGATAGTATAAGGTCATGGTCCCGGAAGTGGAAGCATTGGTGCTGGCGTTGTTGTGGATGCTCACGAAAAGGTCAGCTCCTACCCGGTTGGCTATATCGGCTCGGGTGTAGAGGTTTACGTATATATCGCTTTCCCTAGTCATCAGCACCCTCGCGCCGCTTTCCTCGAGGAGTTGTTTGAGCCTTAAAGCGATGTCCAGGTTCAGGTCCTTTTCGTTTACGTTCGAATACACTGCTCCCGGATCGCTGCCTCCGTGGCCCGGGTCTACCACAATTATTTTATTGATCAACAAACCATCTTTATAGCCATCGGGTGATTCATCGCCGCGGGATGGCTCACCCCAGCGAGACGGCATTTCCCGGGATGAAAATGCGGCAAGGATTTCGTTCCCGTCCTGCCAGACCCTGTAATTCAAGTCCGTTTTCAAGTCGAAGACCACTCTTGCCACATAGGGATTCACCGTGAACTGGCTCACCCGCACGTCTTTTACGAAGTTATTGTCGAAAATTACGGGTTTGGAGGCGGAGAGGGAGGCATTGGAAATGTCAACTACCAGCCTGTAATCGCCGTTTTCCGGAGAACCCAGGGTGAAGTAGCTGTACGCTGCCGGATAAGCCGTCCTCAATCGGGCGACCAGGGCGCCGTCCTCTTCATTTATTTCTATGGAAGACAAAACGTTGGTCACAGCGACGGCGACGGAATTTTGATCGGGCCTGAATATGTAGAAAGAACTCCCTTCGCTCAGTTCCAACACAAATCGGGTAAAATTCGCGCCTTCGCCATAAAGTTCGCTCGCAATTACCCTCTTCAAAGCGCTGTCGCCGACATCCAGCACATTGCGAGGAGTTTTAAGCTTTGCCTTTAAGTCGACCACAACCCTTTCGCCGTCGTAGCCCGCTACCGTATATTCCAAAGGGGCATTTCCCTTTATCAAAAGGGATGGTACGTTATTTACCGCAGTGTAAGAAAAATCTACTATCTCATGGAGCTGCTTTACAACGTCCACTCGTTTCAGTTCCCCGTCCCAGGAGACTTCCGCCATCAGGGCTTCGCCTGCAAACCTGAGAGGCACCATGGTCCTGCCATTTATTATCATCGCAGGTACGTCCAGAAGAACCGTGTTCTTATCCACCTGCGCCTCGCTGTCGTTTATTTTGAGCACTATCTGCCTTCCGTCGGCAGAAACTCTCACCGTCTTACTTTGCCCATCCCACGCCACCGATGCGCCGAGGTACTCGGATATGACCCTCAAAGGCACCAATGTCCTGCCCTCATAAATTACCGGCGGCACATCCGAGTCCACCTTCTGGTGATTTATGTAAATCTCTACGTTTGGTTGAACCTGAGCAGCACAAATGGCGCTGTGAAGGATAACCGCCATGAAGACTACAAAGACCACTTTTCTAATCATGCCACAACTTCCCTCCGTAAAGTATAGCATATAACATTCTTCGACCTTTTCGCTCCGAATCCTCCCACAAAAGTATAATCGTAACATAAATGTAAAAAAAATCCCTGCCGAGTAAGGCAGGGATTTTTCTAATTTTCCTTCTCCAGGCGTTCCATCAATTTGCTCTCGTTCATCCTATAACTTAAAGTCAGGAGGCTATCCAGCAAATGAACGTTCTCCACCAGGATGTCCGGCCCCGCATCCACCTCGACAGGAGCAAAATTCCATATCCCTTTTATCAGGGTCTTGCTGAGAGCGTCGGCTATCTCCTGGGCACTCTCTCGGGGCACCGCTATTATGGCTATGTCGATTTCGTTTTCATTTACATAATATATGAGGTCTTTCACGTCGTATACGGGAATGTCGCGCACCTTTGAACCCACGAGTTTAGGGTCGACGTCGAACATGGCCAGTATCTTAAATCCGTGCTTCTCAAAATCACGGTAACCGGCCAAGGCCTGCCCTAACTTTCCGGCTCCTATTATTACCACCTTGTGTTCCACGTTGAGTCCCAGAATCTTCGCAATCTCGTTGTAAAGCTGTTCCACATTGTAGCCGTAGCCTTGCTGCCCGAATTCCCCGAAATTATTTAAATCCTGTCTTACTTGAGATGCCGTAAACCCCAAGAGGCGCCCCAATTCCTGGGAAGAAATCCTCTCCACGTTATTTTGAAGGAGTTCTCCCAGGCATTTGTGGTATTTGGGTAACCTTTTTATTACCGCCAGAGACACCTTTCTGACCCCATTGGAACTCATGATTTCCTCCGGTTAGTTCTTAGTGCCCGAATTCAATATTCGATTAAATTTTAACACACCAGTATAATAATAGCAAGGCCGCTCATCTTCCTATATTGTTTCTTCCCGTATCACACCTTTTCCGCTCGCATGTTCCTCGGCAAGAGTGGGGCTTCCCCATAACTTATGGAGCACATAAACCACCGCGAAAAACAGTGCTACGGTGAAAAGCCACACGATCAGGGGATTTTCAACAAATCCGGTTATCAAAAAACCTACCCCTGATGCGATCGCCGCCGTCAAAGCATAGGGCAGCTGGGTGTTTACGTGTTCTATGTGAGGACAGGCTCCCCCCGTCGACGACATGATGGTAGTATCCGAAATCGGAGAACAGTGGTCCCCGAATACTCCACCTGAAAGGACCGCCGCCAGGCTAGGCAGCAAATTGATATCCATAGCCACCACCAGCGGTATGGCGATCGGGATCATTATGGCCCAGGTGCCCCAGGACGTGCCGGTGGAAAATGCTATGAAGGCTGAGAGGACGAATAGCGTAAACGGCACCGCCCAGGCCGGGAATGTCTCGGACATGATGCTCGAAACATAAAGCCCCGTGCCCAATTCCTGGCATATGCTGCCAATGGTCCAGGCCAGAGAGAGTATAAAGAGCGCCACCATCATCGACTTGGCACCCTGGATCACGGCTTCCATCGAATCCTTGAGGCGGACCACTCCCCGCACCGAATAAAACACGGCGGTCAAAAACAGAGTGATCGTGGATCCCCATACCAGTGCTGTCGCCGAATCGGAATTCATAATGGCCTCGAAAATCCCGGCTTTGCCATCGAAAAATCCTCCGCTGTAGGCCATGCAGATCAGCGTTATTACGATAAGCCCCACCAACGGAAGTACCATATCTATAGCGGTGCCTTTTTCCGACTTCTCCATGCTCTCAAACTCATCCCCTGGCGGGGTCTTTGCCAGATTCTCATCCCACAGGCCTTTGCCGCTGAGAGCCCTGTATTCGGCCAGAGCCATGGGCCCGTATTCCAGATCAGTAAACGATGTGATGAGAACCATGAGCACTATGAGCCAGGGATAAAAGGCGTAAGGCAGCATCTGGATGTAGGCGTTGTACGGGTTTAAGTTCAAACCGTACTGGGTAAAGAGCGGTATCATCAGCGAAGCGACGTAGGCCACCCAGGTAGATATGGGCACCAGGGTGCACACTGGAGCTGCCGTGGAATCGATGATAAACGAAAGCTTCGCCCTGGATACTTTGAACCTGTCCGTCACCGGCCTCAGGGCGGTGCCCACGGTCATGCAGTTGAAATAATCGTCCATGAATATCAGGACTCCCAGGAGCCAGGTCATAAAAAGGGATGTGCTCCTCGACTTTATATTCTTTTCCGCCCATCGGCCGAAGGCCTGAGGCCCATTAGCCCTGGAAATCATGCCTATGATGGAACCCAAAAGGGTAATGAAAATCAGCACCCTGAAATTCCAGGAAGGGTCTCCCGCCGTGTTTATCAGGATTTCCAGGGCCTTTTCGAAGGCTTCAAGTAAATTTCCCCCCGTCAAAATCAGGGCACCCACCATTATCCCGATGACCAGTGAACTCAAGACTTCCTTGGTGATAATCGCAAGGCTGATGGCCAGAACAGGGGGTAAAATGGACCAGAAGCCGTAATGTTCAGGAGCCTCTGCTTGCTCGCCACTTCCCAGGGCAGGGATGGCGGCAGCAAAAAGTAACAAAACAACAGCGCCCATTAATATAAGCTTCCTATTCTTCATCTCCATCCTCCTTTTTTACTCATATACTCTTTCAATTATGCCCAAAATTCGGCATATGCCTAATATTAAGCGTTTGTTTTATATTTTAGCAATAATGCCGAAAAGTTTCAAGTGCCGGATTTTGGGCGTTATTATATAAAAAAATTGCTTTCAGGCTAAAAGCCTGAAAGCGGCGTCAAGCTACCCTTTTCATCGAATTTCCATCGGCGGCATCAAAAAGATGGACATTTTTGAAATCCAGATGAAGGTTTACCGTATCCCCCATTTTCCCTTCAAAATCCTGACCCGTCAGCACCTTTATTCTGTCATCGCCCACTTTTACATCTACCAGCTTGTCTTTTCCCAAATGTTCCACTACATATATCTCACCTTTAATAGTGTTGGGAGCCTCGGCTCCTACCGAAAGATGCTCGGGTCTGATGCCCATAACTATCCTTTCGTTATTTTGTTTTTTTATAAAAGTCCTGGATATTTCTTCGGGAAGCGATATCTCAAAATTTTTACCTTTGAGGGTTACCCGATCACCATCCATGATATAGCCGACTTCTAGAAAATTCATCGGAGGATTGCCTATGAAACCGGCTATAAACATGTTTTTGGGCCTCATATACAGATCTTCGGGCGTGCCTATGGCCTGAAGTTTCCCCTTATTCATCACAGCAATCCTGTCGCTCATGGACAGGGCCTCCGTCTGGTCGTGGGTGACAAAAACAGTGGTTATTCCCAATTCCTTCTGGAGCTTTTTGATCTCTGCTCTCATCGAGATTCGAAGTCCCGCATCCAGATTTGAAAGGGGTTCATCTAATAAAAGCAGATTGGGTTCTTTTATGAGGGCTCTGGCCAGGGCGACCCTCTGCTGCTGCCCGCCGGAAATTTGACCCGGATATCTTTTCAGCAAGTGCTCTATACGAAATTTGGCCGCAATTTCTCTGACCTTTTCGTCGATGACTTTTTTCGGCAACTTTTTTAGCTTCAGAGGGAACGCGATATTTTGTTCCACGGTCATATGGGGATAAAGGGCGTAGCTTTGAAAACACATGCCGATATTTCTGTCCTTAGGTAAGACATCGTTTACAATTTTGTCGTCAAAGATTATTTCCCCCGCATCCGGTTTATAGATTCCTGCCAACATAAGCAGTGTAGTAGTTTTGCCGCAGCCCGACGGTCCAAGCAAAGCTACGAATTCCCCGTCCTTTATGGTCAAACTTAGGTTGTCTACTGCCTTAAAGTTGCCGAAGCGCTTCACTACGTTCATCATCGTCACTTCCATTCGCCCTTCCCTCCTCTTACCTTTTTATGCCTCCAAATTTTATCGTGGCCAGCGACTTTTGGGAAATGAGGAAAAAGGCAATAACCGGTATCATGTAAAACAAGCCGGCTGCTGCTAACAAGCCGTAATCGAGAAACCTGAAATCGCCTATCAAATTTTTCAGGAACACAGCCAAAGTGTAATTTTCACTGCTGAAAATAAATGTATAGGAATAGATGAATTCCGACCATCCGGCCAAAAAGGCGAATAGGGCGACAGCCGCTATGCCAGGCTTTATCTGGGGCAGGATGATTTTATACCACGCCTGGAGCCTCGAGCAGCCATCCATATATGCGGCCCATTCAATTTCCCAAGATATTTCATCAAAAAAACCCTTTATCATCCAGGTAGCCATCGGCAATTCCAGCGCGACTTTTACCAGCACTACCCCCGCAATTTTGTCTATCATGCCGATGTAATTCAACACATAATAAAGGGCGATCAAAAGAGCCACCCCTGGAAAAGCGTGGAGTATGATGGTAGTTTTTAGGATGAAATTCCTCCCCGGAAAGTTCATCCGGGAAAGGGCATAACCGGCCAGTAGACTGATCAAGACTTCTAAAAGGGTGATGCTCCCTGAAAGCAGGAGGCTATTTAAAGTTATGGGCCAGATATTCGGGAACACCTTCGTGCCTATTGTTATATCGCTCCACAAAAACCTCCAGTTTTCAAAAGTTATCCTTTTGGGCACAATCCCAAATTCTAACTCATCGGAAATGGAGCCGGAAAAAAGCCACAAATACCCCAATAATATGGGCAAACTCAGTATAATCAATAAGATATAGATTGCCGCCCTAGAAAGAGATGTGGTCTTTATCCCGTTTTTCATCGATTTCACCTCTCATCATTATTGCGTCATATCCGAAGACCTTTAACATAACGACAGCGAGAATCACTGCAAAGATTACCAGAACCGTAGAGATGGCTGCCCCGTAGCCAAACTCGTAGTTGCTGAAGGCTTTGTGGTACGAAAAAAGCGACAGCACTTCGCTCCTGTTTAGAGGTCCTCCGTCGGTGATGAGCAAAATGTATTCGTAGGAGGTTATAAGCGACAGAGTCTGCCATATAGTCATGAACATTATGGGCCATTTTAAAAAGGGAACGATCACATGCCTTACGACATCCCAATCGGAAGCTCCATCGACGCTGGCCGCCCTGAAATAGTCAACAGGTATGGACTTAATGGCCGCCGAAAACACGACCATGGCCAGGGAAGTGCCTATCAGGCCGTTGGCGACTATTACTACCTTCATGGGATGATTCAATATCCAATTCTGGGCGGGTAAACCGAACAGCTTGTGTAGCACGCTGTTCAGCGTTCCGGCTTCGGTGGGGTCCAAAAACCACAGCCACAAGAGGGCATAGACTACCGGAGGGGTCATTCTGGGCAGCATCCATATCGTTTGGAAAGCGAGCCTTAAGTTTTCATTTTTTATGAAATAACTGGTAGCAACGGCCAGAAAAAATCCAAAACCTACGTTGATCATCAGCGTATAAACCACATATTTAACCGTATTGAGGACTACTATTTTTACGCTGCTATCCTGAAAAAAACGCACAAAGTTTTTTAAGCCCACGAAATTCCACTCAAGGGCGTAGTCCATGCTGGTTAAAGACATCGTAAAAGTCAAGATCACCGGCACCAGGTAAAAAAGAATGATGAGGAACAAAAAAGGCCCAAGGAAAGGTAAGGCGGTGAAAAATTTGCGCACCCCTTCCATGGAAGCCTTTTTTGCGGTGACCCTTTCCAAGATTTTAGCTTCTAATTCCGACAAAGGAACCACCACCTTACCTATTTTTATTTCTTTTTTAATTCACAAATACTATCTCTTCTATATCATTTTTTACCTGTTCTTCCAACCATTCCACTGCCCGATCAGGGGTGTACTCTCCCATTTCGACAGCCTGAATCGCTTTAAAGAGGGCACTGCTGAATTTTGAAAATTCCGGGTGGTTGGGCTGAACTGTAGTATAATCCAACATATATTGCACATCTTTTAAGAACCTGTTCTCTTTATACAGCGGGTCTTCCGCCGCAGCAGGGCTTATGACGAGGTGGCCGGAATTTACCGCATGCTTGACGTTATACTTGGGCTGGGATGCAAGAGCAATAAGCGCAAAGGCAAGGTCCGGATGTTTGGTATTGCTGTTCACCACGTACAGGTAAGGGTTAGAAAGGGATAAAGGTCTTCCACCTTTGGCTACTGCGGGCACCAAAGCATACCCCATATTCTCAAACATGTAGTCTTCAGTCAATTTGCCCAATTCACTGTGGTAGTCGACGGTCTGATATTCTCCCCAATGCCAGGTTCCGCCGTACCAGAAAAGCACTCTGCCTTCTACCCAATCCTTGTGGATTTGCCTCCACTCCATGGAAGTCATGCCCGAAGGCAGAACCTTTTCCACCTGAGCAATTCGGTAGAAGTAATTTAAAGTATCCTTTATAGCTTTCCTATCGAATACTAATTTCCCGGTACTTTCATCATAAAGCTTGCCCCCAAAGGCATATACAAAGGCGCTGAAATACGGCCCGTTATTCGGCCTGTGGTAAATGCCGGCTTTTACAATCCCCTTTTCCACAGCTTCCTTCGCTACCTTCGTCATATCCTCCAGAGTAAACTCGCCACTTTTAATTTTCTCTGGCAGGGAATCAATTTCTTCATCGGACCACCCTAATTTCTTCAAAACATCTTTCCTGTAATATACTACTCTCACTTCTGTATCCTGGGGCACTCCGTAAATTTTCCCATTCCATTTAGCGGCTTCCCATAAGTTTGGATATATATCTTTTACATATTCGCCCCATTCGGAGCCATTTACATAATCATCAAGTTGCAACAGGTATCCTCCCTCGACCATCATGGAAAGATCGGTATGAGCTATTGTCCTGATATCAGCTCCTCCCCCGGATTTGTGGGCCAACATGAATTTTTTGTTGTACTCTTCATATCCGGAGGAAACGTGGTTAGCCTTAACTTCCACCCTTCTGCTATCGCCTTTCTGTTCGAGGATTTTGTTTAATTCCTCTGCCGCTTCCTGTAAATTAGTTACCCTCGTCGAATCTGCCGGAGAGCCGTAGGACTCTACCTCAATTGTCACTGTTTCAATGGCCCCTGCGTCATCGCTAGGCTGGTCTTGTTTAGAACACCCTGACAACAATAGACTTAAAATCAGAGCTAAAATTATACTTGCGGACAAAAGCTTTTTCATGGAAAAGACCACCTCCTAGCAATATTTATTTTATTAAAAATCTGAATATTCTATTTCTTAATTTTAGCGCGAACTCACGTACGGACATACCTCAATTTATATATTATCATTAATTCTGAAATTTTGCATTAATTTCATTGCTCTCAATTCCACTTTCATAGGGACACTAGTACTGGCAAGATCGCAAGACGGGCCGATGAAGAAGAAACTCAAGGCAGGATTCTGCCGCAAAATGCGGCATAAAAAATAGACCCCATTTTGGGAGTCCAGTGGTGTGAAGTATAAAATAATGGTGGAGCTAAGGGGATTCGAACCCCTGACCTCTTGAATGCCATTCAAGCGCTCTCCCAACTGAGCTATAGCCCCACAAGAAAGAAGATATTGATTATGGTGGGCACGGCAGGGATCGAACCTGCGACCTCTTGAATGTGAGTCAAGCGCTCATACCACTGAGCTACGCGCCCATGAATACTGGTGGAGACGATGGGATTTGAACCCACGGCCTCTACAATGCGAATGTAGCGCTCTCCCAGCTGAGCTACGTCCCCACTTAACTACTCATTCTCAGCTGAGCCATGTCTGCGGCTTTATTGCCGAACGCAAGATTTATTATAACTTAAACTTTGGAAAAATGCAAGTCCTTTTTGCATGAAATTGTAGTTATTTTATGATAATGTCACTTTGTAGACTATCGTGATAAAATGTCACTATGAGGAATGAGGTGCGCTATCTGATGACTCAAGAACAATTAAAAAGGTATACTGTCATTCAAAAGTCTCTAG
>QGUT01000253.1 GCA_003242255.1 Bacillota bacterium | reverse complement strand
CTTTAATCCCGGCATAAAAAGAAAGGTCCTCAATATCACCCTGCGAAGCTAAGGGGAAAATGATGCTGAATTCCGGATCGATCTTATCAATCTCCTGCCATCTCCATTTTGAGGCCGAAGCTACAAGAAAAGCTGAATCGGCCCTATACATATCCTTTACCCTGGACGATTCTAAAACACCAAGGTCGCGGACAACATATTTGTACTGCCCCGCTTTTATCTTTCTAATAAGTAAATCATAATTTGAATTTTCACCACCTGCGCTCTCGTTATAAGGGAATATGTCCAACCCTTGAATTGTATAAGACCCCTCAATCTTTCCGTCTCTAGCTTTCATAACGCTGCATAAAAAACCGAGCGCAGGCCTCTGACTGTCCTCTATAACCGCCGTAGAGTATCCTGAACGTGCAAGAAATGAAGCTATAGAGAGAGCCGTATGAGTGCATCCGAGGCCGTGGGCAATACCGGCTACCGCTATAGTGACGACACCGGCAGGCCTTTCTTCTATAATAACGTGTTCCTTTGCAGGTACAAAATTATTCAGAAACTGGATATGCCACCTGGCCGCCTGGGCGTAAGTGGCCGGCTGACTGGAGAGGGCGTCTCTGACCAGCTTCCCCCAGTCCGAATCTTTCGGGCCTGATACGATGTCGTATATACCTAACCCCACTAGGGAAGATACTATTACATCTCCCGGCTCCCTGTCCGGCGCGAGGAGGATGATCCTCGTCTGGGGCCTGGCTATCCTGAAGCTCTGGACTGCGGGTACCATGTCCTTTTCCGGGCCTATATCCAGATCCAATATTAGTACATCTGACGCTATTCGGCTAATAGAATTGAATACATTTTTAACTTCTTGAGAATCCAGCGTGCCTAAATGTTCAAAAATAATTTCACCGGCTTTGTACGCCGCATCTTTAATCTGATCAGCCCTCTGTTTTGTAACAATTATTGATATAAGCAAATTAGATCCTCCTTTCCAGCTCCCGCAAGAAAAGCCTATCTAAAGGTTTTTAAGTACCCTATCCACGCTGTATCCCTGCCCTACAGCAACGGACGCCGCTAGGAAAGCCATCTGCGGGGAGATGTTTTTCCTGCCGGGACCTTCACTTATCCTTCACCCGAAAATAAACGCAATCTTTCTGGAGCTTAATACTTTTTTAGTTACAAGTAAATATGAAAATGAAGCAAGTAAATTTGCTGCAGAGCTGCTAACATATAACGTTGACTTCACTGAATACGAAGGATATGTTATGGAACAAATCGCCTGTTCTCTTGAAATACCTGAAAACATACTGAGACTGGCGATTAAGGAAGGTGAATAAAATGCCCGGCCATCTTGAAAAGAAGTCAAAAAGTTCCTGGACTATAGTCATAGAGCTTGGGAGAGACCCCGAAACTGGAAAACGCAAAAGATTATACAGGTCTTTCCGCGGTACAAAGAGAGAAGCGGAAATCGAAATGGCAAAACTTATATCAGAATATGATAAAGGACTTTTGCTGGATACTAAAATAACTTTCGGCGAATATCTCCAAAAATGGCTTGAAGACTACTGTAAGGTCAGGCTTTCTCCTAATACATACAGACGCTATTCTCAGATATTAAACCTAAGGGTTATTCCCAAATTGGGAGCCATCCCTTTAGAAAAATTGAGGCCTATGCATTTGCAGACATTCTATAAAGAACTCATAGAAGGCCCTAGGCTCGATGGTAAAAGCGGTTCCTCATCTCAATCAAGCCTTGTATATCATCACAGAGTGATACACAAAGCCCTCGATACAGCAGTGAAACAGCAGCTCATACCCTATAATATTGCGGACTCTGTCGAGCTTCCCAAAATTGAAAAGGAACTTATTACATACGACCCCGACGATGAAATCGACAGCAACCAGGCTGTCAAAGTCCTGGACGAACAGCAGGTAAATTATATGCTGGAAAAAGCGAGAGAAACTCCCTATTATGCCCTTCTTTTTCTTGCCGTCAGGACAGGAA
>QGUT01000252.1 GCA_003242255.1 Bacillota bacterium | reverse complement strand
TTGTGGAGTCCGGCCGGGCTCTGGCGCTGATCGGGCCTAACGGAGCGGGCAAATCCACAATGATAAAGCTGCTGTGCGGAATCCTAAGCCCGACGCAGGGCAGTATAAGGGTTCTGGGAATGGACCCTTTTAAATACCGAAGCAAATTGGCCTACCATATTTCCTCCGTTTTCGGGCAGAGGTCCCAATTGTGGTACCACCTGCCTCCCATAGATACCTTTCATTTGCTGGGCAGGATATACGACATAGACCGGGTGGAGCTTAAAAAGCGAATGAAGGAACTGGTCGATTTATTCGATATTAGCTCATTCCTCTACCAACCGGTGCGCAAGCTCTCATTAGGACAGCGCATGCGCTGTGAAATCGCAGCAGCTTTAATACATAACCCAAAGATACTGTTTTTGGACGAACCCACTATCGGTCTGGACGTGGTGGTAAGGTCTGCAGTGATAGATATTTTAAGAGACCTAAACAGGCAAAAAAAAGTGACCGTAATTCTGACGTCCCACGATACCGGCGACATCGAGCGCCTATGCGAGGATGTCATAGTTCTAAACGAGGGCAGAATCGTGCTGGAGTCGAACATCAGGGAAATGAGGAAGAACTTTTTCCATTCCAAGATTGTTGAAATTGAGTTTGCGGAAAAACCCGAGGGTTTGAGCCTGGACGCAGGCGTTAGGGTAATCCATCAAAACGGACCTATTGTGAGATTAGAAGTCAATTTAAAAACATGCGATGTAAACGAAGTGGTAAGCCGGATAATTTCGCAAAACGCTGTAAGGGACATAACCATCCAGGACCCTCCTTTAGAATCTATAATCCAGCACATTTACCTTTCGGGTTATCATGCGGGGCGGGAGGCGGAAAGAAATGCTCATTTCGATAGATAAATACGTAGCTGCCGCCGCTTTGAGTGCGAAGAATTATCTGGCTTATGTTTCGGAGATGATCTTCAGGTCCGGGTTCCTGGTGGTCATCCTGTTTGTATTCGTCAATTTATGGACGGTCACCTACAGCCGAGCCGGTGCTGAAATTATCGCCGGATTTGACCTCAGAAAAATGCTTTGGTATCTTGTATTCACCGAGTCCATCGTTATTTCGCGCCCCAGGGTACATCTAAAAGTGGAAGAAGATATAAGAACAGGAGCCGTCAGCTACACCCTCGCCCGGCCCTATAACTATCTATTATTTCAGTTGAGCGTAAGCTTCGGGGAGCGGATGGTGCGCTTCATATCAACCCTTATAGTGGGTTACGCCGTGATGACCGTTATGGTAGGACCTTACTTTCCCGACTTGTCCATACTACCTTTTCTTACGGTAACAGTAGCCCTCGCGATGATGGCAGATCTTATTGGAATGATTACCATCGGCTTCCTGGCTTTCTGGGTGGAGGACGTATCGCCCTTTTTCCTGGTATATTCCAGGCTGCAGATGCTTCTTGGTGGAATGATAGTGCCCATCACCCTTTTTCCGCCTTTTCTCAGAAAGCTGTCGGAGTGGCTTCCCTTCAGGTTTATGGTGTACGCCCCTGCCAAATTGTTTGTAAATTGTGACATTTATCAGGCTTTGAGCCTTATGGCGGAACAGATTATCCTTTGCATTTTACTGTTCCTTATCGGGATGTCAGTATACCGAATGGGGGTAAAGCGTCTTGATGTCAACGGCGGGTAAATACTTGGGGCTGTTCCTGGGCTACTTATACATTAACGCGAAAGGGCTTCTGGAATACAAAGTCAGCAGCCTTATAGCCCTTTTCGGCTCCCTTTTAAACAGTGCCATCTGGCTGGTCTTCTGGTGGGTGTTTTTCAAGAGGTTCCCCAATATTTCAGAATGGCAGTTCGTCCATTTATTCACTATTTGGGCCGTGCTGAACGTTGCTCTGGCGTTGGTCAGCGTGTTCTACAATGTTTACAAGGTCCCTGCGATTATCAACGAGGGCAACCTGGGGTACTACCTTGTAAGACCTAAAAATGAACTCTTTCACTTTCTGGCCCCAAAAATCAAGCTTATAGT
>QGUT01000251.1 GCA_003242255.1 Bacillota bacterium | reverse complement strand
AGATTTTTCTGCTCTCCGGAAAAAGTTTTGGCTCCCAGTATTACCTCCGAAGGCAGGTCGTCCACGGTCAAAATCTTCTTGTCGGTGAGCGCCACGGCCCGCTCCAGGATATTCTGCAGTTCCCTTACGTTGCCCCTGTAGTCGTACCTGCACAAAATCTCCATGGCCTCTTCGTCGATGCCCTCTACGTTTTTGCCCATTCTTTGATTGTATTTTTCTATGAAATATTTCACCAGAAGCGGTATGTCCTCCCGCCTTTCCCTCAAGGGGGGTATGTGAATATTTATTACGTTGAGGCGGAAGAACAGGTCCTCCCGGAAGCGCTTTTCGGCAACCTCCTTTTTTATGTCTTTATTTGTAGCGCATATTATCCTTACATCAATTTTTTTGCGCTTTTCCGAACCCAGCGGCACGATTTCCTTTTCCTGGACAACGCGCAGTAACTTTGCCTGCAGATTTACGCTCATCTCGGTTATCTCGTCCAAAAAAAGGGTGCCTCGGTCCGCAATTTCAAAAATCCCCTTTTTCTTCTGAACCGCCCCGGTGAAAGCGCCCTTTTCGTACCCGAAAAGCTCCGCCTCCAGCAGATCGGCAGGAATGGCGGCGCAGTTTACGGCCTCGAAAGGCTCATTCCTGCGGTTGCCGCGGAAATGAATGGCCCTGGCCACCAACTCCTTGCCCGTGCCGCTTTCGCCGGTGATCAGCACGTTGGAATCGATGTCCTTCACCTTGTCGATTAAGGCAAAGACCCGTTTCATAGGTTCCGAACAGCCCACTATGCCGGACAACTGATATTCCTCTATAAGCTTTTCGTTTAAATACTCTACTTTCCATTTGAGCCCCAGATATTCCAAAGCTTTAGAAAGCAGCGCCCTGAGCTGCACTATATCTATGGGTTTAGTGATGTAGTAAAAGGCGCCGTTCTTCATGGCTTCCACGGAAGACTCTATGCTGCCGTAAGCGGTCATGATGATCACGGCACTCTTCGGGCTAATCTGCTTTATCTTCTGCAGAGTCTCCAGACCGCTCTTTTCACCCAGCTTCAGGTCCAGCAGTATTATGTCGAATTCCTCCACCGACAGGAGGGAAAGGGCCTGATCCTCGTCCCTGGCGGTGTAAACGATAAAGTCGTCTTCGAAAGCAAATTCCAGCGAAGTGCATATGGCTTCGTCGTCGTCCACAATCAGCAGCTTATGCACCCATCAAACCTCCTTCCCTATAGGCAGGCTGATGAATACCTTTGTCCCTTCACCCGGTTTGCTTTCCACCCATATGCGGCCCATGTTTTCCTTCAAAATCTGGTAGCTCACCGCCAATCCCAGACCGGTCCCCGTCGGCTTTGTGGTGAAAAACGGGTCAAAGATTTTCCTGAGATTATCATTTTCAATACCCATGCCGTTATCCTGAAAAACAATTATCACTTCCTTCGCCTTTTGCTCTGCAGCTATAAGGATTTTCGGCTCGCTGACACCTTCCGTGGCTTCGACGGCGTTCATTATAACGTTGATGAAAACCTGTTGGATTTGCTGGCGGTCCACGAACACTTTTAGGTCAGGGTCTATTTCGACGGCAATCCGAATTTTATTTTCCTCGAACATAGTCCCGAACAGGACCAGGGTGTTGCGGACCAGGTCCAGCAGGTTTTCGGTCTGCTGCAGGGACTTGCGGGGCCTGGCGTAATCCAGCAGGGTATTTAACAGAGAATTAAGCCTTTCTATCTCCCGGGGCACAAAGTAGCTTATTTTTTCCCGGAAGAGGGGATTGTCGTACTTTTGGGGGAGCAGCTCAACGAAGGTTTTTATAGAAGTAAGAGGGTTGCGTATTTCGTGGGCGATGCCAGCTGCCAAATTTCCGATAGCCTCCATCTTGTCCTTATGGGCGATTTTCTCGATGAGTTGCTTTTCCGTTGCGATGCGCCTTTTTACTTCCCTCTGCAGAAGAAAATTGAAATAGAGCATCAGGGCCAGGGCCAAGTACAGGGCCACTATGCCGTAGAACATAATAAAAATACGATTTTTA
>QGUT01000250.1 GCA_003242255.1 Bacillota bacterium | reverse complement strand
TTATCTTGAAATTCCAGAGGATATTATAGAAAAACCTCCCACTGCAGGCCTTTGGGAAGGGCAGACCGATGAAAGCGAAATGGGAATAACGTACAGCCAATTGGACGAGTATATACTTACCGGGGAAGCTCCGGAGGAAGTTAAAGAAAAAATAATGAAGATGCACTTAAAGAGTGAGCACAAAAGGAGATTGCCTGTCATGCCGAATTTTTAGACACGAAAAAGGGGGTTTAAAGTATGTCGGGACATTCCAAATGGGCAAACATAAAGCATAAAAAAGCAAAAATGGATGCTCAAAAAGGCAAATTATATACGAAGTTGAGCAAGATGATAATAGTCGCAGTCCGGGAAGGGGGACCCGACCCCGAAACGAATTCCAAATTGCGGGACATAATTGAAAAAGCTAAAGAGGCCAATATGCCGAACGAGAACATAATGAGAGCAATAAAGAGGGGAAGCGGCGAGCTTGGCGGAGCCAATTTAGAAGAGGCCCTGTACGAGGGATACGGTCCGGGTGGAGCTGCCATACTTTTAGAAGTAATGACGGATAACCGAAACAGGACTGCCGCCGAATTGCGCCACATTTTTGATAAATACGGAGGAAACCTCGGCGAAGCAGGGTGCGTGGCGTGGATGTTCGAAAAAAAGGGACTCTTGATTGTAGAGAAAAATGAGGAGACCAATGCGGAGGATATTATGATGCTGGCCATAGAAGCGGGTTCGGACGACGTAGAAGAGCAGGAGGATTCCATAGAAATTGTGACTTCTCCGGAAAAGTTCGAATCCGTAAAAGAAGCGCTTCTGGAAAACAATGTTAGGCTCTCTTCTGGTGAAATAACCTATATCCCCAAAACCACTTTGACTTTATCGGGAAAAGACAGCGAGATGATGGATAAATTGTTAGAGGCCCTGGATGACCACGACGATGTTCAAAATGTGTACACCAATTACGAATCGGCCGAATAGCGATGAATAATTTTTCCTGAATTTGGGCATACTTTTCCTTCGAAAGACCGTGAGGAGGAAGATGTATGCCCAAAAAAATTGCAATTCTCACCTTATTAGTTGCATTATTGGCAGCGGCAGGCTTTTTATTCGGGTATTATTCAATTCGCTTCGAATCCCAAAAGGCGGAGGACAGGAGCGTAAAAAATACCGAGACCGTCCAGCTGCCGGAGGAAGCGTTAGAAGCAGGAGCTAAGGTGATTTTTATAACCCGCTACGAAGAATGCGGGCATGAAGAGCGAAACGAAGTGCCCGCCGATGGAAATTATGAGGGATACACTGAATCAAGGCTTAGGGAAGAATTTAAGGAATGGAAACTGGAAGCTTTTTCTCACGATGAAGCAGTATTGACCCGATCGGTAGATGGCCTTTGTGAAGAACACTACTATATAGGAATTTACGAAGGCTATGTCGCGCTCTTCCAGGGGAAACCCGGAAAAGATTCAAAATTGCTGGAACTTACGGATATAAAAGCCGGAATTTTAAAAGAGGAAGACCGGAAGCTCCTCGAGGATGGCATAGTGATAAATTCGAGAGATGAATTTCTGAAAATACGCGAAGGCCTTACCCATTAATTATGACTTCCTTGAGACCATGTCTCGAGGAGTTTTTATTTTTAAAGGAATTTTTTGCGCCTTTGTCGAAATAGACAATAGGGTGATTTTATGGTTATAATGGGAATAGATCCTGGGATAGCTCTCAGCGGATACGGATTAATTTTTTCTGAAGGCGAAAAAGTAAAGGTTCTGGATTTCGGCGTGATAAAAACCGAGTCTCATCTTTCCACTGCTGAAAGGCTTAAAGTTATTTACGAAGGTTACCTGGCTTTGATACAGGAGTATAATCCGGAAGCAATAGCCATAGAAGAACTTTTTTTCAATAAAAATGCTAAAACCGCCATTGCGGTAGGGCAGGCTAGGGGAGTGGCGATGCTGGCGGCAGCGTCGAAAAACATAGATGTGTATGAATATACCCCCCTGGAAGTGAAACAGGCCATCGTGGGATACGGAAGGGCA
>QGUT01000249.1 GCA_003242255.1 Bacillota bacterium | reverse complement strand
CCATAATGCTGAACTACATATCCTATTCTCTCATCCATTACCTCATAGCCGATGTATTTTTGGACAGGTCGCAGAAGCTGATAGAGGGTCTGGGCGGCATCCTCGCAAGGACGCCGAAACTTCCGCCATCGGCGCTGATGCCGAAACTCCATGGATTTTTAGGGCTTTTTGGCATACAGCTTCCAAGGCACGTTTATCTTAACTGGTTTTTCCCTTTGGGGCTTTTGATGGCTTATTTGATATATTACCTTTTGATGCACACGCCTTTCGGGTTTGAAATAAGGGCTGTAGGCCAGAACCCGGAAGCGGCAAGGACGGCGGGGATAAAACCTGAGCGGGTATATATGGCAGGATTCTTGCTCAGCGGAGCTGTGGCAGGACTTGTGGGTCTTTCGGACCTTTTGAGCTATTTCGGATATATGGATCTTGATTTTCCCCGGAGCTATGGATTTGACGGCATAGCAGTAGCCCTAATTGGTCAAAACAATCCCTTCGGCATTGTTCTTTCTGCTATACTTTTTGGTTTCCTAAAAAGAGGCGCTGAAGGTATCCAGACGCAGCTCAACGTGCCCATGGATACGATAGTTATCCTCCAGGCCGTAATGATAATGTCCATCGTGGTGATAACCAAAGTCATGAACGACTATATTAAGCGCCTGGAGAGAAAGGAGAGTGTCGAGATATGTTCCTCTCAGAACTCCTAGCTTCCAGCTTGAGAATGGCCGTGCCCATACTCCTTACAGCTCTCGGAGCTGTATATACGGAGAGGGCAGGGGTAGTAAATATAGGCCTTGAAGGTATGATGATTGCAGGTTCCTTCTGGGGAGCTCTAGGATCCTACTATTACGGTCCTTATTTCGGCCTGCTGCTTGCTATGGTTGCCGGCCTTATTATGGCGCTTATTCATGCAGTAAATACGGTAACTTTCAGGGTTGACCAGATAGTAAGCGGCGTTGCCATAAACATCCTGGCTTACGGGGGCTGCCGGTTTTTGAGCCTAGCAATATTTAAAATGGCCACCACCAGCCCGCATGTATCGGGCCTTCCAAAAATTGATATACCTGGGCTATCAAATATAGGTTTTCTTAAACCTCTGGTATCCGGCGTTTCACCGGTGATAATCCTGGCGCTGCTTCTGGTACCTGTTTCCAGCTTCATAATAAACCGTACGGTCTTTGGCCTCAGGCTCCGGTCTGTCGGAGAAAATCCGCTGGCGGCTGATACGCTGGGCATAGATGTCTTCAAGATGAAATACGCAGGTGTACTTATTAGCGGTGCACTGGCGGGCCTTTCGGGGGCATATCTTGCCCTGGAACACACGGGAATGTACGTGGAAGGCATGACCCAGGGCCAGGGTTTCATTGCGCTGGCAGCGATGATATTCGGCAACTGGGAACCCGTCGGAGCGCTTTGGGCTTCGCTGCTTTTTGGTTTTTCCGAAGCGTTGAGCTTCAGGGTGGTCGAAGGTGGAGCCATACCCTACCAATTCATAAAGATGATACCTTACGTTCTGACCCTGGCGGTGCTGACAGGGGTAGTGAAAAAATCCACCGGTCCTGCTGCGGATGGAGTGCCTTACGAGAGGGGATTAAAATAAAATGAGGATCAACGTGATAAAACTCATGTCACCGCTTCACGGAGAAAAAAGGGTTTTAAAAAGCGTTGAGCCGACGATGGAATTTCTCCGGAAAAACTACGAAGTGAAATTTGTAGAACCGGGAGAAGCGGAAGGTTTTACCCTTATATGGGTTATGACCGGCGGGGTGGAAGGGAAGTTCAGGGAAATATACGAAAAGCTTGAAAAGCCGGTAGTCATATTGAGCGAGGGTATCAACAACTCCCTGGCTGCCTCCATGGAAATCCTGTCCTACGTAAAATCCCGCGGTGACAGCGGTTACCTGCTTTACGCAAGCTCTGAAGAAACGGTTAAAAAAATAAACGAACTTGCACGCCTGGAAGAGGCAAGGAGCAGAATAAAAAATGCTGTGATAGGCAGCATAGGAGGTCCCTCCGATTGGCTCATAGAT
>QGUT01000248.1 GCA_003242255.1 Bacillota bacterium | reverse complement strand
GTGCGGACTGAGGCGGCCGCGCTGGCGAAGCTGTACGGATGTTCAAGTACCGATTTTGGCGTAAATCTGCCGGAGCGGCGCCGGGAGGATATAAAACGTTCCCGGGGTGAAAAAGTAAGAGATCGGGATTTTTCGGAATTGCGAAACCGGGATATTGTCGATTTTTGTCGAGGTACGGGACTAAGGAAAAAGGAATTATCTCTTGTAGAAACGCGGGACGTTATGGAACGGAACGGTAATGTTTATGTGCGTGTAAGGCGCGGAAAAGGCGGAAAGGAAAGGGTTTTGGTTGTAGTGCAAAAATACAAAAAACACGTGCTAGAAATGAGAGATCGGGCAATAGAAGAAGGCCGTGAACGGATATTTGAGCGTATTCCAAGCCATATGGACGTGCATTCGTACCGAAGGGAATATGCTCTAGGGAGATACAAAGAAATTGAAAGAGACCCTGTACAATACGAAAGAGCATTAGAACGTTGGGAAGCTTGGAAGCATGAACGTGGATATGACGGGCCCGATGAATATAGACGTAGGGATGGCCAGGTTTTTGACCGAGCTATACTTTTGGAAGTATCGCGGAATATGGGACATAACCGAGTTGATGTGATAGCACGCCATTATTTGGACTAGCCACGAGCCCCAAATTTGGCTTTTAAGGCCTTTGTTTTAGGTGTGGTAATATTTTTATATTACTGAAGCTAAAAAGAGGGCTTAAAATCGATTTTAGGAGGCGAGAAAATGGGTTGGTATTGGCTGGACAAGGAAAATAGAATAACACCCGTAAGCCGATATTGCGATGCTGGAACAGAGCAGGACGTCATAAAGGCGATAAATACTTTAAAGGACCTGCAAAAAAACAAAATAGTGTGGGTGGAAGAAGTAGAAAAAGCTGTTCGCCGGTTTGACGAAGAAAACCGTCTCCAGAGGCGTTTGGAAGGGCATCAAGAGGCCATCCGCCGCTGGCGTGAAAAGGCCGGGGTGGATGCACCACCAAAGGAGGTAACATTTTATACGGCCGAATTGATCGTCCGAGAGAGGCAGAACATCGTAGAAAAACACTATATCCTGCCTATCGAGAAAAATCCAGCCTTGTTCGAGGACGCAAAACTCTTTGCGAAGAATTATTGCCGAGAGAATGATTGGAGTTTAAGGCGAGTATATTTCTCCTATTTCCAGGGATGGATAATGGTTATAGAAGCAGCGGATCCAGACCTAGAATAAAATCTTTGAAAAATATTTACCGTGAAACATCAATAGTAAATAAAAAATTTACAAAAGTAAAAAAAAAATTGAAAATTGGATATCATATAGAATATAATGTAAATAGAAAAGGTAACCGGCACCGCAGAGTGCGGTTACCCCCAAAGGTTTAGGTTAAAAATATTTAACCCACCCTGGGGCTAGCAGGGTGGGTTTTACTTTCTTTTGGAGCTTGCCTCCAAAAGGGCGATGATGAGCAGTCCGAAGGAAATCATTAAAGATAATGTTTCAAAGACGCTCATCATCTCACCCCCCTTCTATACAGAAGGTGGGCAACCGCACCCTGCTTTATAACCGGTCACCTTTCTAGCAAAATTTTACCATAAAGAGCGAAAATGTAAAACATTTTTTAATAGACAGTTTATCTGGGAACAATACTAGCTTTGACCTATTTCTTGAAAACCTAAAAATAGGTCAAAATAGTGTGATTTAGCCTTACTCATACTTTTCTTTTTTGATTTATTTAATTATGATTTTTTAATTAATGCGAATTATAGAGCGTCAGCTCATTAATAATACTGGATTCTATCTACTTCCCGAAAACCAGGAAATAGGTAAAAGCCTTGAGAATGCTGGCTTCTATCTACTTCGCCAAAACGTAGAAGTACAAAACGTAGAAGTACAAAATGTAGAAGTACAAAATGTAGAAGTACAAAATGTAGAAGTACAAAATGTAGAAGTTGTTTATCTGCTTTTTATCTTTCACAAACTACTTCTCTACAGTATAGTATTCATTCTGGAAATAAAAAGGTAACAAAATATTTATCAT
>QGUT01000073.1 GCA_003242255.1 Bacillota bacterium | reverse complement strand
AAAACCAATGAGACTAAAATCGGGAAAGTTCTCGAGGAAAAGGCCGGGGTCAATTTTAAGATCGAGCACCTGGTGGGGGACCTGCAAACGAAGATCGGGACAATGATCGCATCCGGAGAGTATCCTGATGTGCTCGTGCCGGACGATGGGATCGAAAGCGTGGTCGAAGCCGGCGGATTCATTGATCTGACGCCCTACATCGACAACGACAAATATCCGAACATCAAGAGAGTTTATGGGCCGTACAAGGAACTTATGAAGTGGGATGACGGCAAGATCTATATCTTCCCGTTCTCGACGCAGGTTGGGGAATACAACCCGGACCCGAATATCAACCAGGGTGCGTTCTGGATCCAACGCCGCGTGCTTGAGTGGGCTGGTTATCCGAAGATCAAGACGGTTGACCAGTATTTTAAGCTTATCGAAGATTACATAAATGCTCACCCGAACGAAGACCTGATCGGATTCACGACGCTGACGCATGACTGGCGGTTCTTCGCCACCACGAATGTGCCGAACCACCTGGCTGGCTACCCGAATGATGGCGAAGTCATGGTCGACATGCAAACCCATGAAGCACGCATCTATGCCGGCACCGAATGGGATAAGAGGTGGTGGAAGAAGCTGAACGAAATCAATGCTAAGGGCTTGTTTGACAAAGCGGCTTTCACAGACAACTACGATCAGTACATCGCGAAGTTGACGTCGCACAAAGTGCTGGGGATGTTCGACTACGGCTGGCAGATCGCCAACGCCCAGAATGCACTGCGCGATGCTGCAAAGGCTGATCCGTCGCAGGACGGTTACCGGTACTTCCCGCTGCCGGTTGTTTTTGATGAGAACATCAAAGACCAATACCTTGACCCGCCTGGATTCGTCAAAAACCGCGGCTTTGGCATTACGATCAAGTGCAAAGATCCGGAACGGGTCATCGAGTTCATCGACCATCTACTCAAGGAAGAAACGCAAATCCTTGTCAAATGGGGGATCGAAGGAGAAACGTACCTGCGGGATGAAAACGGTCGTATGTACCGGACGCAGGAAATGGTTGACAAGATGGACCAGAAGTTCCTTGAAGAATATGGGTTCACTGTGTTCGACTGGGATTGGCCGCAATACGGCACGAATTCCACACTGTCCGACGGTAACGCCGCCTCGCCGGGCTTGCAGCCGGAAGTTTTCCAGCTTAGTCTGACCGAAGCGGACAAGAAGATTCTGTCGGCTTATGGGGTGAAAACCTACGCAGAGCTGTTCTCGCCGCCGGATCCTCGTCCGTGGTTCCCGGCGTGGGGTATCCCGAGAGGGCCAGAGCAGCAACTGTTCGAACAGCAAAAGGCCGACATCCAGCGACAGTATATACCGAAGCTGGTTTTGTCAAATCCCGAAGATTTCGAAAAGGTATGGGAGGAATACACTGCCGCACTTAACAAGCTCGATATTGCAGGATATGAACGGTGGTTTACGCAACAGATCAAGGAAATTGTTGAAAAAGCTTCAGCGAAGTAAGGGATCTTGCATATACAATGGCGGCGAAAGGCCGGCTTAATTTGCAGATCACCGATAAAGCCGGCCTTTCACTCGCCCTTTTTAAAACTTTATTGTCTCTGAGCAGTTGATTGATGCAAGGGAGGGGAGCAGGGATGGACAACAACTTTACGCTCACGAAAGTGCCTGTGGCCGTAAAACAGAAACCGAAAGGGATAAAGCGATTTTTCAAGCTGCTCGTTCAGCAGCGAGCACTTGTGCTGATGTCTGTCCCGTTTGTCGTTTGGCTGTTTATTTTCAAATATCTGCCGCTTTGGGGATGGACGATTGCGTTTCAAGATTACAAACCGGGCAGGAGTTTTTGGGAGCAAAAGTGGGTTGGTTTCGAACATTTCAAGTTTCTGTTCGGCAACGATCGCTTCCTTCTCGTGTTGCGCAACACGATCGTCATGAGCCTAATTAATCTAGTACTTGGTTTTACGACGGCGATTACCCTTGCTTTACTGCTTAACGAAGTGCGCAATTTGACGTTCAAGCGCGTGGTGCAAACGATCAGTTACATGCCGCATTTCCTTTCCTGGGTGGTAGCGGCAGGGATTATCCAGACGATCCTTGCACCAGATGGTATTGTCAATGAACTGCTGATTCGCCTCGGCCTGATCAAAGAGGAAATTTTGTTTATGGGTAAAGGCGAATGGTTCTGGGGCATTTACGGCGCAAGCATTGTCTGGAAAGACGTTGGTTGGAACACGATTGTGTATTTGGCTGCGATTGCAATGATTGATCCAGGTCTGTATGAAGCCGCTGAGATGGATGGCGCGGGCCGTTTCAGGAAAATGTGGCATATTACGTTGCCAGGGATTCGCCCTGTTATCGTGGTACTGCTCATCATGAACATTGGGTATTTATTGGAATCCGGTTTTGAGCCGCAATACCTGTTGGGTAACGGCATGAATATGAACTATTCGGAGAACCTCGACATATTCGTGCTGAATTACGGCATCAAACAATTTAATTATTCGCTTTCCGTAGCAGCTAGCATTTTCAAGACGGTGGTCAGCTTCATCTTGTTATTTGCTGCAAACAACATCGCTAGTCGCTTAGGCGAAGTCAGATTGTATTGAGGAGGGACATCGCAGCATGACTGAAGCGGCAATTCGGAAATCGAAAAAGCGACGTCACCGCATGTCGCTGGGTGACTGTATTTTTGAAGTAGTCAACTATACGTTGCTGATTCTACTCGTGATCGTGACGTTGTATCCAATGTTGAACACGCTTGCCGTGTCGTTCAATGATGCAACCGACTCGCTTCGCGGTGGTATCTATCTGTGGCCTCGGAAATGGACGCTTGAAAACTACAAGTTCGTGTTTCAAGAAGCCAATATCCTCAACGCAGCGCTGATTTCCGTCTTGCGCACTGTCATCGGAACGGTGCTCAGCGTCTTCTGCTCGGCTATGGTCGCTTATGCGATCAGCCGGCCGGAATACGTGCTACGGAAATTCGTTACGATCGCCTTCGTCCTGACGATGTACTTTAACGGTGGACTAATTCCTACCTACCTGCTGATGCGTGACCTTGGTCTGATAGGTACTTTCTGGATCTATATCTGGCCAGGACTCATCGGTGTGTTTAACCTGATCGTCATCCGTTCGTTCATTGAAAGTCTGCCGGCCAATCTTTTGGAATCTGCCAAAATCGACGGTGCCGGTGAATTTCGCACGTTTTTCCATATTGTGCTTCCGTTGTGCACACCGGTGTTGGCCACCGTATCACTGTTTACCGGTGTTTGGCAATGGAACTCTTGGTTTGACGTGTTTCTGTACAACTCATCCAAAGAGAATTTGAGCACGCTGCAGTACGAACTGCAAAAAGTGTTGCAGTTCTCCAGCGCTAGCATCCAGCGGGTTGACTTTCAGGCTGCTGCTGCCCAGGGAGGTATTAAGAGGGTAACCCCCTATGCCATCAGGGCGACGATGATGATTGTGGTCTCCGTACCGATCATCATTGTTTATCCATTCCTGCAGAAATATTTCGTCAAAGGAATGTTAGTAGGCGGCGTCAAGGAATGATTGTCAAGTAGTCGAACCTATTGATTAAAATTTGAATTAAAATATAAACCTACCGAAGATGGGGACTGGACTTCCACAGCACCTTCACAGCCAGCTCGCCATCTTCTTCTTTACGGCAGCGAAAACAAACATTGCCTGCATGGTGACCTCCTCCAGTCCTCTCAATGTCGTCTATCGTATGCTATGCTTTTCCTTCAGATCGGTAAACACCTGATCAAAATCGTTTTATTCCGCTAAACGTATCTCGCCTGCTCTCTCCGTCCGTTTCTTTACAATTCGATTAACGTTGTTCGCCGGGTCTGTTTCGTAACAGTATCGCTTATATTTTCCCACTTACGCAAGGGCAATGAGTATTTCCTCCCTGTTGTCGTTCTGTGAAATTATCAGGTTGAAATCATTCAGGTAAAATATCAGTATGAGTGAGAGTAGATCACCGTGGAAAAGGCCGAACTCAAACGTGTGTTTGATTATTTAAAAGTGGTTAGATAGTTATCTCATTGTACAGGATATCGCCTATACAGTGGGTATCAGTGCCCGTCAAGCATATCGGCTCAATGCCAAGTATCATTTTGGAGGTGTACAAGCGATGGTTCACGTCAATCGGGGAAAAAAGCCCGCTTACGCCTTGGCCAATTCACTTGAACAACCTGCGTAGTTCCTCTTATCAGGACCGCCTACTTCAGAAATAATGCCACTAATTTTGTTGAACTGTTAGCCAAATACGAGAACATCCACTTAGGCGTGTTTTCGGTGTGCCGCATCCTGCTGGGAGGTGGTTTTCGTTCTGCACGGGTACGCTGTCGTCCGAAAACTCACCAACCTCATCCGAGCAAACCCCAGACGGGCGTGCTGTGGTAGATCGATGTTTCTTCCTATGCCTAGCTGGAGGATAAAGGCCTCCAGCTTATGCTGCACAGCATCATCGATGACGCCACTAGATATGTTATCGCAACACTTTTCGTTTAACTTAGACGTTGGAGGGATACATGACCGTCAGATCGAGGGGCTCAGGCGCAAAGACGTGCCGCTTGCGACTTACAGCGGTCAGCATTACATTTTTCAAAATTTATTGAGACTGGGGATTTTACAAATGAAAAAACTATAAGCATTTTATTAGCTGTGTGCATCATCTTTACTCTGTCGATTTTGTCTGCTGATGCTATAGGAGGAATAAATTCTTCTGAGATTTATTCATCATATGTACCAGAATTGATAGAAAGTTCAGATGAGGAAATCGAATTCTTATCTAAAAGTGAAGTTAACAACAAGTTGTTTAGAAAAGCCTTTAATGTATCACTTAGTTATTTCACAGAAGAAGTGCGCTTAGCGATGAAAAACTTATCCATTGCACTCAAATTTAAAAATTAATGAATTTAATGCCGAGTCTCTGTATGTAAAAATAATTACATTTATTACGAAATTAAGGATAAATAAATTTAAAAACAAAGAAGGATTTTTTAGTTATTTTGTTTGGGCGATAAACTATTGATTTAGAAAAAGAGGATATGTTCATAAAGAATGCACGTGTTCTTACATGACTGAAGAAGCAATCAATTCTGTACAGACAGCTAAGCAAATATGCACACTACTGCCTGAAGATCCATTATATCCAGTCGTTGATGGATTATATGAAGCAGATGTTCTTGGAGTTTATTACTAAAAAATAACCGACTGTAGAGTTGACTTTATTCTGCGGCTTTTGAAATAGTTCCTGAGGGGGGTGAAATTAATACTATTTTGAATGTTAGACCCAAAATAGGGATGAATTGAAGTGAACCTGACGATAAAAGGGAGATGAAGTTGTTGACTGTCAAGGAGGATTTCTTATCCTTTTATGGATTTAAGTTGAATTTATTTGGGGGTGTTATAATGTTTGTAAAAGCTAAAAGGTTGGTAGGGAGTATATTGGTGGTCTGCCTTTTAACATGGACGATGGTAGGAAGCATTGCTTTTGAGGTGGAGGCTAATGAGCGAGATGAGGAAGAATTTGAGCCTGTTGTAATCGTTGAACATGGCTTTGAAGACGGTTATGATGGGTGGGTGACAAGAGGGGGACAGGGTACTTTAACCCGTACAACCGAGGCTGCTCATTCCGGAGAATACAGCCTAAAAATTACTGAACGGACCCAAGACTGGCATATGCCACGCATTGAGATTACGAATTATTTAGAAAAGGGTGCTACCTATCATATTGAGCTTTACGTTAGGTTTGCCGAAGGTGTAAAGCCATCTCATATGTATCTGGCTGTGTTGGATCGTGCTGGCACGATAGATACAGAGCTCCGGTTGTGCGAAGATACTCTTGTTACCGATTCCGAGTGGGTAAAATTAGAGGGCGAATATGTTTTTAGCAGTTACACTACCGGGGCCTATGTTTACGTATATGCAAAGGAAGACCCAACAGCATCTTATTTAATTGACGATTTTAAGATAACCATGATTAAACCTCCTGTTGAAGAACCGCCGCAATGGACGGTTGTAGCTTCATATGATTTCGAAGATGGCGAACTAAATGGTTGGAGGTCAAGAGGCGGCACAACAGTTGAAATTACTGATGAAGAAGCCTACACAGGGCAAAAGAGTTTAAAAGTGACTGGGCGGACTCAAAACTGGCATGGTGCAGAGCTGGATGTAAAAGGTATATTAAACAAGGGAGTAACGTATGAAATTTCCGCTTATGTAAAGCTGATAGATCAACCTGATAGCGATCGTGCTATTAAAATAACCATGCAGAACAAGGCAACAGGAGAAGAAAGAAATTGGACTACCGTTGCACAAAAGGTAGTTTCAAGTAATGAGTGGGTGGAGTTGCGAGGGCTGTACACTTTTAATAAGGATATGGACGAATTAATACTTTATATAGAAAGCTCGGGGGCAACCGATTCCTATTACATTGACAGTATAGAAATAAGGACACAGGTTGAGGTATCACCACCTCAAACACCGTCCAGCTATGTTTACGATTTTGAGGACGGAACATCACAGGGATGGGGGCCAAGAGGGGCTGCTAAAGTCGAAGTTACAGATGAAGCATCCTATGAAGGAAACTATAGCTTAAAGGTAACTGAGCGAACTGCGAACTGGCATGGTACACAGCTGGATGTAAAAGGTATTCTGGTAAAGGGAATTCAGTATGAGATCTCGGCTTATGTAAAGCTTATAAACCAGCCTGCAGGAAAGACTCAAATTGTATTGACGATGGAACAGGCGGTAAAGGGAGGAAGTTCGGAGTATAAATGGATAAGCAACAGGGAAGTTTCGAATAATACTGAATGGGTTGAACTTCGAGGTAACTACAGCTTTAGCGCAGATATGGATAAACTAATACTGTATATTGAAGCCCAAAATCCGCAGGACTCTTATTATGTTGATAAGGTGGAAATTAGGGCCATATCAAGTCCGCAACCACCACCCATTCAAACTGATATTCCGGCGTTAAAAGAAGTGTTTAGTAAGTATTTTACAATTGGAGCTGCAGTTGAGCCCAGTCACCTTGAAGGACGTCATGCCGAAATACTTAAGATGCATTACAACTTTATAGTAGCGGAAAATGTGATGAAACCTGAAAATATTCAGCCATATGAAGGAGTATTCAATTGGACCAACGCAGATAAAATATTTGATTTTGCTGAAAAACATGGTATGGGAGTGCGGTTCCACACTTTGGTGTGGCATCAGCAAACGCCCAAATGGTTTTTCCTGGATGAAAATGGGAATGACATGACAAAAGAGACAGATCCAGAAAAAAGGGAAGCCAATAAACAACTACTATTGAAACGTTTAGAAAATCATATAACTGCTATAGTACAGAGATACAAGGATAAGGTCGATGCATGGGATGTGGTCAATGAAGCGATAGACCCCAGTGCACCGGACGGATACCGCAGAAGTCCATGGAACAAAAAAATGGGAACCGAATATTTTAAACATAATTT
>QGUT01000247.1 GCA_003242255.1 Bacillota bacterium | reverse complement strand
GAGAAATACCTTTTGTGAGTAGTTATAGAAACAATCCTCACTTGACGTTTCAAATGGATTACCAATATGTCGGTTTAATCTTAACAGGTTGCCATAAAGCCTTCTGTGCGCTGCCTGAATCGGTTCCCCATTGTCGAAACATGAAAAACCATAAGGCAGTTTGCTATAATATTCATAGCCGTTCTTCATGAGCGTATCATAGTAAGTTTGAAAAATCTCTGTGATTTCAGGTGTAACTCTAATTTTATAGCGCAGTTCAAAATCATCTATATAGGCTATTTTATCTTTATATTGTGGTCTGTAATGACTGAAGTGGACAAAGGTCAATTTGTATTTTGAATTGACATAGAAAGCATTACGGCGCTTTGTGATGACGCGCTCATTCATGTTCCAATACGCAAAATTATACCCAGGGTCTTTCAGTATATAAACCGAATCAAAAAGTGCAGGCGCAAAGTCCATCCATTTCTGATCCCAGGCCAACGAACGGTTAAGATCCAGATAACAATAGTCTTTAAGTATGCTTTTCCACCATGAAAGCAGCCTTTTTCCGTTAATATCATTCTTGACTGAGATAAAGCCCAGATTGAAGATACCGTAACTTAAAAAATCTATAATCTGTTTATCGTTCTTTGTATTATCCAGAAGGTGCGGCGTTAAAATAATAGAATTCGATTTCTGCAGCTCAAATAGTTTTTTAAGGTTATTAAAAAGCAGGATGTCTGGATCAATATAGACAACACTGTCATAGTCGAAGCGGTTTAGTAGGTATTCTAAAAAGAATGGCTTCAATGCCGTATTGAACTCAACAATGTCGTACTTGAACTCAAGCTCAACAATGTTCTCTATAGGCAAGTCCTCTACATAGAAAACTTTCTTGATGGATTCTACCGATTCGATTTTGTCCTTTATGGAGTTATCATATACTTTGTCCGCAATCAAAATGAAAAAATCCACATTTCTATTATACTTCAGAATACTGTCAGCAAGGCTTTTGGCCTGGGCAAAATAATTAAGAGAGGCAATCGTTCATATTAATTTTCTATTCAACTTATAATGTCCTTTCTTTTAAAGTCATTCAGTAACAATTCTTTTTGATTACAAATACATGACTCATCAGGCAGATTTTATAAGTCAAATTTCTTATGGCAGATATCCGTTTACACTTTCTTGCCCCTCCTTTCTCGCAATGCGCAGCTTTAGTAGCTTAATGTTATTGCGAATATATGGCAGTTTGGCAAATAAGGCAGCTCTATTGCCTTTATCTCCTCATTGTTTACCGGAAAGGCTTGCTCGAATATAAAAACGTCTGCAGTTTTTTCCCTGTTCTCATACATACCCTTGCCTTGCCAGGCTATCGTTAACCCTTGATATGTAGTTTTGTATATCCAGTCCGCGAAGGTCACGTAACAATTTTCAGTATGATTGTCTTTATAGATTATTTTTATGTTCTCATAGAAATTGCCCCACTCGGCACAGCATAAAAGGTAAATTCCACTAATGCGCTCATTGAAATCAATGTTAATCGTCTGAGACCTGCAGGAGATATTGTCCATTTTGGGCAATAGGCAGTTTCTCATATCAAAAGTCTTTTCCCCGACGGATACTAAACCGCTTTCTGGCAGGCCATCTTTTAAGAAGCAACTGAATGTACCGTCAAAATCTTCAATATGTTCACCAGTATAAAAGGCTTTGTTGTTAAAATACTTGTCCAAGGGCAGGTTATAAAACCTTTTCCCACTTATTTTGTCTTTGCTGTTTACCTCAAAATTTTTAGCCTGCGCAAGGGAACCGGTATCGCAAAGTTTGTAAATTGATTCGCAAATCTCCTTTTCAAAATCCGCAGCATTATATATAGCCTTTTTTATCCGTTCTATTATGTCTTTATTAATGCTTTTCACATAAACCGATTTAGTTAGCAGCGCCAATCCAAGATACCACTTTGACCCCGCCTGGATAAACATTTTCGCTATATCGTCAATTTCCCGTTTATTGCACTTTTTACTTAAATACTCTAAACTTAAGGCATATAAATTC
>QGUT01000006.1 GCA_003242255.1 Bacillota bacterium | reverse complement strand
TAATAAACCCCGACGGAGGCACTTACGTCAAGCGGGAGGGATTCAGGTACATCAGCAACCCTGTCATAGAATCGGTGACTCCGTCGAAAGGGCCGGTCCAGGGCGGAGCTTTTGTAGAGATAAGGGGCCGGAACTTCGACAGCGAAGCTAAAGTCACCTTTGTGAAAGAACCGGGACAGATTGCGAATCTGGAAAGCGCAAAGGTGGTGAACGACAGCCTCATAAAGGGCAAAATTCCGGCTTCGCCCGACGGGAGCACCGGCCTGGCGGATGTAAAAGTAGAAAACCCAGACGGCGGTTCCTTTGCTCTCAAAGGAGGCTTCCAGTACAAGACTACCAGTACTGAGCCCGAGATCCACACGGTGACTCCCAACCGGGGTCCGGTGCAGGGGGGCACCGACATAACCATAAAGGGCAAGGGCTTTGAAAAGGACGCCCTGGTGGTCATAGGGGATTCCTTTGCGGCCAACGTCCGGGTGGTCGACAGCACGACCATCACGGCCAGGACCCCAGCGGGGAACGAAGGATACGCCGATGTGATGGTGATAAACGCAAGCGACGGCGCCTTTGCGGTGAAAAAAGACGGATTCGAGTACACCGTTCCGAGGAGCAGCCCCACCATAAAAGAAGTGGTGCCTTCCAGCGGCAGCTCCGAAGGCGGAACGCCGGTGACCATAAAGGGTAGCGACTTTAGAGAGGGAATAAGCGTGATAATCGACGGCATAGAAGTGCCGGAAAGCGACGTCAACCTCATAAGCCCCACTGAAATAAGGATCGTGACTCCCAGGGCGGCAAGCTACGGCAAAAAGGACGTGACGGTGGTCAACCAGGACGGCGGAAGCTACACCTTAAAAGGCGGCTTCGAGTATGTGCCGCCGGCTACCCTGCCGGTTATAACCGACGTGGATCCCAAGTTCGGCGCCATAAGCGGCGGGACCATCGTGAGAATCCAAGGCCAGAAGTTTGTGAAGGGGGCCAAGGTCTACTTCGGCGGCGTGCAGGCGCCCCAGGTGACCGTGGACGACACCGGGACCCTGGCGGTGGCGATCACCCCCGAATACATTCCGGGCAGCGCCGATGAGCCGGCAAACGGCAGGTACCCCGTAAAGGTGGTGCTGGTGAACCCCGACGGGGGCCTGGCGGTCTACAGCGGCCTCTTCGAATACACCGTCCCGGAAAGCAAGCCCAGGATCACCGGGATTGCCCCTTCCAAAGGCCCATCTGCCGGAGGCACTCTTGTCACCATAGAGGGCGTGGATTTTAGGCCGGGCCTCCGGGTGTTCTTCGGCCTGACCGAAGCTGCGGTGGAAAAGCTGGAGGACGACCAGGGCAGGACCCCGGATGAGGAAGGCTTCACGTCCGGCGTCAAGGTCACCGTGACCGCGCCGGCGGGGACGCCGGGCAAGGTGGACGTGCGGGTGGTAAATCCCGACGGAGCGGTGGCCCTTCTTAAGAACGGGTACGAGTACCTAAACGTAACCGGTCAGATCCTTCTGGAATCCATCGACCCGACGGAAGGAGCCGTATCCGGAGGAACTCCCTTTATGATCAAAGGCAGCGGCTTCGTCAACCCGGTAAAAGTTTACTTCGGCGGCGTCGAGGCGGTCGGAGCTGTAGCGGTAAATTCGGAGACCATAACGGGCAGGACTCCGAAGAACACGCCGGGCAAGAAGGACGTGGTGGTCTTAAACGGCAACGGCCTTTCGGCGGCTTTGAGGGACGGCTTCGAATATAAGGTTCCCGAAAAGTACCCGAAGATAACTTCCATTGAACCCAACCGCGGTCCGGCGTACGGCGGTATCACGGTGGAAATCTACGGCGAAAACTTCCAGGACAACGCGAAGGTGTACATCGGCGAAAACCAGGCCGAGGTGACTTCGGTAGACTCGGGCAAGATAACAATTATCCTTCCGCCGGGAAGCCTTGGACCTAAAGACGTGATAGTGATAAACCCGGACACGGGCCTGGACGTGCTGGAAGAAGGCTTCACCTACGTCACCTACCCCAGGATAACAAAGGTTGAGCCCGCCGAAGGCCCCGTGGACGGCGGGACTGAGATCACCATCTCCGGCGAATACTTTTCTCAGGGTGCCCGGGTGTTCATCGGCGGTAAGGCAGCCGAGGACGTGAGGGTGGTCGACGATAAGACCATAAAGGCCAAGACGCCTGCCCATACGGCGGGATACAAGGACGTGACGGTGATAAATCCGGACGGCGGGCAGGCCACCCTACAGAACGGCTTTTACTACAGGCCGCCGAGGACCAAACCCGATACCCCTGAAGACTTCATAGCCAGGAGGCTGGACGAGACGGCGATACTCCTCACCTGGTCTGAAGCTTTGAATGCCAACTATTACGAAATATACGGAGCCACGTCTTCGAGGGGGCCCTTCAAATATATAGATAAGACTACCGATACCTCCTACATCGTGACCGGCCTGGAGCCGGATACCCGCTACTACTTCCGGGTGAGGGCGGCCAACGAGCTGGGCTTTTCCGATTTTACCTACACCGATTACGCGGTGACGAAAGACGGCACCGCGGAGAAACTGCTGGAACTTCCGGCCGACATCGTGGCCGACAACAGGTCAAACCGGGCGACTTTGACCGTAAAGGATGCTGACTACCTCAAAAAAGAGGACTACAGAGTTGTGGTCAAGTCCAAGAAGGGAAGCTACGGAAGCTATACGGCTCTGATACCCTACGGAGTATCCCAGAAGGTTTCCACGGTATACTTTGCCTTCGACGAAATCGGCCTCAGCCTATCTCCGTCGTCGCTGAATGCCCTGGCCTTCGGGAACCTGAGTTCCTCGGAAAAGGAGGACGCGGCCCTCGTTATAGAAGTGACCAGGGCCGAAGGCGCCAAGCTGGAGGAGCTTTTGAGGTTCAGTGACAAAGGGATGAAGAGGCTCAGCGACCTGGTGCTGGTGGAGATATCGGGCAAAGTTGGCAAAAAGGTGCAGAAATTGGCTAGCTTTAGCGCCCGACTTTATATAGAGGCGAGAACCGATATATTGAGCCAATCGACTCTGACGAGCATGGGCCTTTACAGGTACAACCCCGACGCCAGGAAGTGGGAACTCAGCAGCCAGTATATATACGGGCCCGGTTGGTACGGCGTCTTTGGAAAGTGAGAGTGGTGGAAGATGGCAAAGAATGCGGTGGTATGGCTTTTAATTGCGGCGGTTTTCTTTTCCCAGTGCCCCGCAGAAGCGGCGGTCCTGGAATACTCCGGAACGCCCCGGGGCCTTATTCTTACGGAATTTGCCGGTTTTACCGATGTTTCCGGCCATTGGGCCGAAAGTTCGATCGCCCGGGTTTCAGCCATGGATTTGATGAACGGGGACGGAGCTCGGTTCTTTCCGCAGAGGGCCGTGAGGCGTGAAGAGGCCCTGGCGGTGATGGTAAGGCTGGCGGGCTTAAATACTTCCTACTCCTCCGAACAGAGGAGAAGCACCTCATCGAATTTCAAGGCCTCCACTTGGGCAATTCCCTATCTGGAGTTGGCCCTTCGGATGGGGTTGCTGGACAGGAGCGAAAGTTCGCTGGACTTCAGGGCTCTGGCCCAGAGGCAGGAGGTTCTTACCTGGGCCGCCAGGGCCCTGGAGCTCAAACCTTTGTCTGCCGGGGAAGTGCTCTACTTTGAAGACCTGGGGGATGTGGACTTGCAAAGGCTGCCCTACGTGGCTGCCCTTGCCAAGAAGGGCATCGCAGGGGGTTGGGGAGGGAGGCTCTACCCCCTGAACTCAATGACGAGGGCGGAACTGGCAGCCCTGGCCGACAGGATAAAAGGGGAAGAAGCTTTTGGGCTGACCGTATTCAGGGGCAGCATAGTTTCGGTGGAAAAAGCGGGCAGTTCGGAAGTGACTTATTCGGTAAAGACCGACGACGGGCCGATTTACGAGATAAAGGTCCGGCGGGGTAAGACCGATTTTCCCGTGCTAAAAGGAAAGAAGAGGTACGGTTCCGGGATTTTGAAGCCCGAAGATTACGTAGAGGTGGTGGCGAAGGGTAGCGAAATACTCTACGCCGAGATTTCCACCTATTCAGAGAAGAGGGTTTCCGGAGAGCTTGCCCGGATAGAGAAGGGGCAGCTTTACATCAGGGATGAAGGCGGAAATACCGTTTTGCTGGAACTTTCCCAGTACCCGGAAATTTTGATAGATGGGAGAAAAGCCGGATTGAACGACCTCATGCCGGGCATAGGCCTGGTGGTTTGGGCTGTAAACGGCAAGGCGAACCGCATAGAAGTGAGCACGGCTTCCGATAGCTTAACGCTGGGAGGATGGGAAGGGCAGGAAGATGTGAATTTTCCCCTGGAAGGCACGGTAAGGGAAATCGAAGAAGACGACGGCATGTATACTGTCACAGTGGCATCGAAGGACGGGGAAAAGAATATAGAACTCTCTGATCTGGACACAGTCCTGAAAAACGGCGCGAAAGTTTCCCCTGCCCTGCTGGAAATCGGGGATAAAGTGGCGGTTTACATGGATTCTGACAGGAGCCTCCGGGTGGAAGTGGCGAGAGGCGGCAGCATTGCCCGAATCGTAAAGGGGAAGATCTCGGGCCGGTTAGGGGGAGAGTATTTGCTCCTCGCGGACGTGAAGGAATTCTATTACGGCGTCTTTAAGGACGCGGAAAGCACGCTGAGAGTAAGACTTACGGGCGCCGAGGCCTATTATGATGGGAGAAGGGTAGAAGTTGGGAAAATCTCAGAAGAGTACAGAGGAAAGGACGCCTACCTCGCTCTGGCCGACGACGGAGGTGCGTACAGAGCCGTCAAGGTAGTGTTAAAGTCGGGCGATGAGTACCTGGAAAACGGCTTTATCGACGAAGTGCGCTGGTCCACCGGGGAAATGGCTCTGGGAGACCTGGAGATGCTGATGGACGAGGGCACCATAGCCGTTTCGGGAAATACGCCGGTAGGCTGGGAGTACCTGCGGGAAGACGGCGGGACCTTTGTGGTGGTCAACGAAAGCTCTTCCGGGCCCAAAGCGGCCCTGATCTACCAGCCCAAATTTTTGGAGCCAAACCTGAAAGTGATCAAGGGGCAGATCTACGAAATCGAAAGGGACGCCTTTACAGCCAGGTACAGGAGCGAACTGGAGGAGAGCCTCTGGTCTTCCGAAAAGAGGAACAGGGAGAGCTTAAAAATTTACGACGACGCCGTCATTATAGATGCCACCGGAAGCACCCCCGAGACCCTGTCCAAAGACGAGTTTTTGTGGGATAGATACGAGAAATATTTTTACGGGTACAACTTTTACGCCCTGCTGGAGGACGGCAGGGTCAGGGCCATGGTGATAACGGAAGGCGGAAGGAACGACGACGTCATAAGCCTGGGCGTATTTGATGGATTTTCCTCCGGCGGCTACGTAAAAATCAAAGACATGCTGGATTTCAGCCAGTTCAGCGAAAAGTGGAACAGGAGATTGAGCACTTTAGATGTGGATAAATCGGGAGCGGTGATCTTAAAAGGGAACCAGGTTTTGGATTTTGAGGATTTAAAGATAGGGCAGGTGTTGTACCTCATTCGGGAGAACAACAGGCTGATTTTTGCTTTTGTCCAGTAACGAAAGGCGGGAAGTGGTATGCTTTGAAAAAGAAACTGCTCTTTTTACTTCTTTTAGCTTCGTTCTTTCTTTCCAGCACCCTTTCGGCCTTTGCCGCCGGATTGGAGGGCTTCGAAGGCGGCATAATGGATGACGTAAAGTACACCGAAATGATCTTTATAACGGGAGAGCCGGTGCGGTTGGAAGGGAGCGCCAAGGTGACCCGTGGGGCGGTGAGAAACGGCAAGAGGCAGGATCGGATAACATACAAACTGGAAAGTTCGGACGGGACAGTAAAACTTTCCCGAAACGTGACTCTCCTCGTCACCTTTGAAGAGGGTGGGAAAAACAGTCAGTCCAAGGTCAATTACGAAGTATCCCGGGCTACCGAGACGGTGACGGTGAAAAAGGGCAAGACCACCGATCGGTATACCCTCACCCATTACATCCTCACCGCTTCTTCGGTCTCTGACCTATCGGCTGCGGCCGACTACACCACTACCGTCCTAAGGGGCAAGAAGGTGTACGACATAAACAGCGGGAAGGGTACGGTGGAAATCGAGATATCGGGGAAGGGCGCAAGTTACGGCAGCGCCTGGGGCCAGGCTGAGACGAGGCAGATCGAGTACGTGATATCCTCTTACAGGAAAGCCGACTCGAAAAACAATGTGGAAGAATCCAGCTGGAGCGGGACGGTGGAGGCGAGGCTTTCCCATTCTCAGAAGGTGGAAATCTCTCATGAGGAAAACCTTCCTGCTGGTATGAGCTTTAGCGGCGCCTACGTCAAAAAGATATTTGAAGACGCGTCCCTCCGCTACGATTACACCCTGCCCCGGTTCGACGCCAACGGGATGCCCCTCAATCGGCTGAAAAAGGGTAGCGAGACCATAAGCCTTTCTTCTACACCGAAGGTCGAGGCAGGTAACATCCCGGAGTTTTACGATATAAGGACCCACTGGGCGAGGCAGGATGTGGAAAGACTCACCGCCTTGGGCATAATAAAGCAGGACGGGAATTATTTCTGGCCGCAGGCCCCGATAAGGAGGCTGGATTTTGCCCTGGCCTTGGGGAGACTCTTAGACGTGGCTTCCAGGGCCGAAAGCCTGGAGGGCCAGTCTGCGGAAAAGAATCTGGAATTTGACGACCTTTCGCTTAACAAAGAGGAAATGACCATAGTTACAGCTCTTTCCAAAATGGGGGTAATAGAAGGCACATCGCCCCGTCGGTTTTCGCCGGACCAGGCCCTCACCCGGGCCCAGGTGGCGACAATGCTGGTTAGAGCTCTGGGGCTTGAGAAAACGGTGCCCACATCGTACCGCTTGAGCTTCAAAGATGCGAAAGACATTCCCAGTTGGGCGAGGGACTCGGTGTACGTGGGAAGCAGCCTGGGCCTGATCAGAGGCGACGATGCGGGCTACTTCAGGCCCAACGATTCCATTACGAGGGCGGAAGCGGCGGCCCTTTTAAACCGCCTGATGAATTATCTGAAAGAAGATCTGGAGAGGAACTTCCGGGAGAAGGTCATGTATTACTAAACTAAAGTGCATACGAAATCCCCGCTTTTTCAAAGCGGGGATTTTTGTCAGTTCACCAGGCTCTGAATGGGAGGCGGTATCCTGCCTCCTCTTTTCACGAACACCGAAGAATCGAAGCGGCTCACCGGCATCACCGGCGCCCGCCCCAGCAGGCCTCCAAATTCCACGGAGTCACCGGCCTTCTTCCCCGGGGCCGGGATTATCCTCACGGCGGTGGTCTTTTTGTTGACCACCCCAATGGCCATCTCGTCGGCTATAATGGCGGCGATGGTCTCCGGGCTGGTGTCCCCCGGGATGGCTATCATGTCGAGGCCCACCGAACATACCGAGGTCATGGCCTCCAGTTTTTCAATGCTAAGAGCGCCCTCTTCCGCGGCCCTTATCATGCCCGCATCTTCGCTTACCGGGATGAAAGCGCCGGAAAGCCCTCCCACGTAAGAAGCGGCCATGGCGCCGCCCTTCTTTACGGCGTCGTTTAAAATCATCAGGGCCGCCGTGGTGCCCGGCGCACCGCAGCGCTCGAGCCCCATGGCCTCCAGGATGTTGGCTATGCTGTCGCCCGCCGCCGGGGTAGGGGCGAGGGAAAGATCTATGATTCCGAAAGAAGCTCCCAGCCGTCGGGCAGCCTCCCGGCCGATGAGTTCGCCGGCCCTGGTTATCTTGAAGGCCGTCCGCTTTACCGCCTCGGCCAGCTCCCCGAAGTCGGCGCCTTCGCCCAAGCGCCGCACCACCGTGTTCACCACGCCCGGCCCGCTGATGCCGATGTTCACGGTAGCCTCGGCCTCGCCCGGGCCGTGGTAGGCCCCGGCCATAAAGGGGTTGTCCTCCACCGCGTTGGCAAACACCACCAGTTTGGCGCAGCCGATTCCATCGCGGGCCGCCGTAAGTTCGGCGGTTTTTTTAATTATGTGGCCCATGGCGTACACCGCGTCCATGTTTATGCCGGCCCTGGAAGATGCCACATTCACCGAGGCGCAGACCCTTTCGGTGGAAGAAAGAGCTTCCGGGATCGAATTGATCAATTTTATATCGCCCTGCGTGAAGCCCTTTTGCACCAGGGCCGAAAAGCCGCCGATAAAGTCGATGTTAAGTTCCTCCGCTGCCCGGTCCATGGCTTTAGCTATAGGCGTCAAGTCTTTCTCCCTGCAGGATCCAGCGACAATGGCTATGGGGGTCACTGCGATGCGCTTGTTCACTATGGGGATTCCGAATTCGGCCTCCAATTCTTTGGCCACCGGCACCAATTTGTCGGCAACTCTTGTGAGTTTCCGGTAGATTTTTTCGGCCACTTCAGCGGTGCTTTCTCCCTGGCAGTCGGTAAGGCTCACCCCTAAGGTTATGGTCCTTATATCCAGGTTTTCCGCCTGCACCATCCTTATCGTTTCTATTATTTCATCCCTCGAAAAGCTCATGTTTAATCCTCCTCATATCCTGTGCATGAACCGAAACACTTCTTCCCTCTGGGCGTCCACCCTGACGTCAAGATCTTTTCCCCTCTCTTCCAGGAACTTTTTGAGTTCCTCAAAGCTTACCGCACAGCGTGAGATGTCCACAACCATTATCATGGTGAACAGCCCTTCGATGGAAGTCTGGGTGATGTCCAGTATGTTCACGTTGTTTTTGGCCAGCACGTCGGATATCCCTGCTATTATCCCCACCCTGTCCTCGCCGATGACTGAGATCACGGCCTTCTTGGCCGGCGGAGAATTTATTGGGAAAGGCTCCTTTAAGAGGTCATCGCCGACGTAGATTTTTATGCCTCTCGATGCGGCGAAAATCCTGGCCTCTTTGGTCACTAAAGAACCCGGCGGAAGTTTTAAAACCCCCTTTTCGGAACAGTTTTTTATGGTGTCAAGGGTCACTAGGATGTCCATGGCTTTGAAGCACTCCTTTAAGTATTTTATATAATTCTAAAGTATACGTATAAAAATGCAAAACATCAAGGTATTCGGAAAAATTTTTTAAGAAGACAGGCGGAATAAAAATCCCATGCCTTGGGAAAATAAAGATTGAAACTTACAAAACCTGTAAAGGGGTCGGTTATGGAGATTCTGACCATGCTTTTGAGAGGGGCAAGAGGAGCTTTTACCCTAGTCACGGTGGCGGTATTCGTCGCAACGGGGCTCTTCATGATTTTCGTGGAAGCAAAAACCATGGCTAAAAAGAACCTGAAGATGGAAGAACGCCTGGTAAAAGCGGCCGGTGTCCTTTATATAGTAGGGAGTATCGTCCTCTACGCGTTGTTCAGCTTCAGGTGATTCCCGGAGGGACCGCATTTATGGGAAACATCTTCAAGAATTTATTTAACAAGAAAAAAACCGAGATTTTTTTCGAAAGGGACATGACCCCTGATAAGAGCAAAAAGCTTTACAAGGACGTAGATGAAAACATAAAAGTTTTTAAAGAATACCTGTCGGACTGCGATGACCTGATAACCAGGGAGTTTTTAGTTGGAAATCCCCAGACGCCAAAGCACCGGATGGTCATATTCGGCATCGACGGGCTGATCGACAAGCAGCTGGTGCAGGAAGAGATTATGAAGTCGCTCATGCTCTATGCCAGGCAATTGCCTCTGGAGCACAGCGTGGGAGACAGGTTTTTTCAACTGATCAAAGAAGGGCTGCTCACTGTGGTGGAAGTAAAGGAATCCGACAATTTCGGGGAAATGCTGCTGGCAGTGCTGTCGGGCGATACGGCCCTTTTCATAGATAAGATGGACCGGGGCCTCATTTTAAACACCCGTGGTTGGGAAAGGAGAGGCGTGCAGGAACCTTCCAGTGAGGCCATGGTAAGGGGTCCCCGGGACGGCTTTACCGAGACCTACCGGGTGAACGTGGCCCTGGTGCGGCGCAGGATCAAGGACCCCAATTTGAAGGTCCAGACGATCAGGCTCGGAAGGCACACCAGGACCGACGTGGGGGTGCTCTACATAAAGGGTATTGCCAATCCCAGCATAGTAGAGGAAGTTTTAAAAAGGCTCAACACCATTGATATAGACGGCGTTTTGGAAAGCGGCTACATAGAGCAATTGATAGTTGACAACTGGCTTTCGCTTTTCCCGCAATTCAGGCGCACCGAAAGGCCCGATGTGGTAGCGGCCTGCCTCCTGGAGGGCAATGTGGTCATCATGTGCGACAATACACCCTTCGCCTTGATAGTCCCAATCACATTTTACAGCCTTTTCCAATCAGCCGAGGATTATTACGAACTCTGGTACATCGCATCGCTTCTCAGATTATTGCGCTTCGTCGCCGCAGTCCTTGCCATTTCAGCCCCGGCCTTTTACGTGGCCATGATCTCCTACCATCCGGGCATGCTGCCCACGGCTCTCGCACTGTCCATTGCCGCAACAAGGGAGGGAGTTCCATTTTCGTCGACGGTAGAGGCGCTCATCATGATGCTGGCTCTTGAAGTACTGAGGGAAGCCGGGGTGAGGCTCCCCGGTCCCATCGGTCAGACCATAGGCATTGTGGGAGGTCTCGTGGTGGGCGAGGCTGCGGTGCGGGCCGGTATAGTGAGCCCCATTATGGTGATAATTATAGCCATCAACGCTATATCGTCCTTTGCGGTGCCCAACTACAGCCTGGCCATATCCTTTCGGCTGCTGGCCTTTGTATTTCTGTTTCTAGCCTCGATTGCCGGACTCTATGGGATATTATTGGGCTATCTGGGGCTCATCGCCCATCTGGTAACATTAAAGAGTTTTGGAGTCAACTATCTTTCGCCCATCGTTTGGTTTGATATAAAGAAAATGAAGGATATGGTCATCAGAGCTCCTCTGCATTTTATGAAAGAAAGGCCGGAGTACACCCACCCGGTGGACAGACAAAGACAACCGGATAGGGGGATAAGACGGGAAGGCAGTGGTGAAGAAAATGCAGAAAAATGATGACATAATCACTACCGGGCAGGCCATGGCCCTGGTTATAAATGCCGCGATAGGCATAGGACTTTTGAGCCTTCCGAGGGAAGTGACTAGTGAGGCCGGGCCCGACGGATGGCTCGTCCTCCTCCTAGGAGGCTTTTTTACCCTGATGGGGGCCCTTGCCGCCGCGGCCATCATAAGGCAGTTGGACGGCAGGACCTTTGTGGATTACGTCTGCTTTGTCTTTGGGAAACCCGTCGGTTTGATTTTAAGCATTTTATACGGAATTTATTTTATCATTGTCCTCTCGTCGGTTTTCAGAACCTTTGCCGAGGTCATGAAAAATTTGGCCTTGGAGAGGACGCCCCGGGAGTTTCTCATCCTATCTTTGATGCTGGTTTCGGTGTACCTGATCTACCACGGGCTCGAGCCCACGGCCAGGTTTATGGAGTTCATTTTACCCCTGTGGTTCATACCGTCGGTGGTGATTTTGTCCTTAGGCCTCTACGACAGCGATTTTGGCGAATTTCTGCCCTTTTTACAGACGCCTTTAGAAAAACTTCTACTGGGGTCTTTGAGCACCGCGATGAGCATGGCGGGTTACGAAGTGCTGCTGGTTTCGGCCCAGAGTGTGAGTAGACATGAGAAAATAAGTTACGTAATGGCGGTGTCCATTATCGTGGTCCTCGCCTTTTACGCTTTAATCTTGGTGACCGTAGTTACCTCGCTGGGGATAGCAGAAACCCAGAGGGCAATCTGGCCCACCTTGGCCATGATAACGCGCATCACCGTGCCGGGAAAGATACTTGAAAGGCTGGATGTCGTGGTGGTAATAGTGTGGGTGGTGGTGGTGTATACCACAGTCTGCGCTTACTACTTTGCGGCGGCCCTGACCTTTACAAATATCTTCAAGGCGAGGGAATTCAGGAGCTTCATCGCCCTTCTTTTTCCCTGGATATACTTTTTGGCCATGATACCGCAAAACGTGCTGGAGGCGGAAAGCCTGGCCAAGCTAGGAGGGAATATGGTCATTGCCACCAGCTTCGCCATACCTTTGCTTCTTCTGATCGGTGGGCTTTTAAAAAAGCGGGTGAAAAAGGATGAAGCTTAAAAAATTTATTCTGATATGCCTTTCAGCCCTATCAATTTTCTGCCTCACCGGCTGCTGGGACATGCTGGACATCGACAACCGGTTTTTCGTGGGAAACATCGGATTGGATAAAGCCGAGGAAGGTGACAAGATTGAAGTTACTTTCACATTCCCGCTGGTGAGGAAAATTGCCGGAGGGGAAGGCGGAAGTCAGGGCAGCGGCTCTTCCAACATAGCCCGGGTAAGCACCGTCGCCGATTCCCTCCACCAGGCTATCCACCACATTGCGATTCGCGTGAGTCGGCAGCTTTTCTTCGAACACACCAGGGTCATACTGCTGGGGGAAGACCTGGCGAGAGAAGGTTTTGACTGGCTTATTAATTTTATCTCCCGAAATCCGGATATAAACCGGCGGGGCAGGATACTGGTAGTGGAAGGAAAGGCGAAAGACGCCCTGGCCATCAAAAACGATTTCGAGACGCTCCTTGCCCTTTACATCACGGATATTTTCCAGAACTGGACCATTAGCTCCAGGTTCGTAGAAATTTCCATCGACGACTTCATGAATCAAATGTACACCACCGACGGGGATGCCCTGCTTCCACGGCTGAGCGTTGGTAAAACCGATGTGTCGATAGGGGGAGCTGCCGTCATAAAAGATTACAAGTTAGTCGGCTGGCTGAGCGAAGAAGAAACCCTGGGGATCAATTTTGTCATGGGAAAGGTCCGGGGAGGAGATTTGACTTTCGACGAACCCGGGCAGCACATACCCATCTCCTTTGGCATAGGAAAAGCCAGGTCCAGAATAGAACTTCTGGAGGCGGGCCCCTACCCCAAGTTTAAAATAATTGAGAAAGTGGAACTGAACCTTACCGAGACCCCCCTGGAAATGAAGGTGGATTCCAATGAGAAGTTAAAATCCCTGCAGAAGAGGGTAGAAGAGGAGGTCAATTCAATTATTTTGAGGGCTGTCAACAAGCTGCAGAAGGAATATGGGGTGGACCTGGTTGGATTCGGGGAATACCTTTACAGGCACAAACCGGAAATCTGGAAAAACTATAAGGATAACTGGGACGATATATTTCCCAACGCCGAAGTTGTGGTGGAGACGGAAGTTACTATAAGAAGTATAGGTGTCAGTATGTAGGGGCATAATTTTAATGGGTATATTTTACGGGGGGAGGAACTTGCGGTGCTCAGGAAAATTGCCATAACCTTGCTGGCTGTATTTGGGCTTTCGCTTCTGGCTGCTGTGGTTGGAAGTTCGGGGATTGCCGGAGGCAGATGGCATGAACTGGAAACGGGTTCGGCGGCGAATTGGGAAGATATTTCTTCAAAAATAATACGGCTGCACGTAGTCGCCAACGGAAATTCGCCGGAAGAGCAGGAGCTCAAGCTCCAGGTCCGGGATGCGGTGTTAAAGGCCATGGAAAAGGACCTTGCCAACTTCGACAGCCTGGATGAAACCAGGGAGTATATAAAAGCTCATTTGGAGGATATAGAAAACATAGCCCGAGAAGTGGTTGAAAAAAATGGTAAGTCCTACAGCGTAAAGGCCCTTTTTGGGAAGTTTCCCTTTCCCGTAAAGACTTACGGCTTCATCACGCTTCCCGCCGGGGAGTACGAGGCCCTCAGGATCGTCATAGGGGAAGGGAAGGGAAAGAATTGGTGGTGCATATTGTTCCCGCCGCTCTGCTTCGTGGACATCACCCACGGAGTCGCTGCCGGAGGTGAAAAATGGGAGGTGAAAGGGGCAGCCGACGGCGGGGATGAAAGAACGCCGGTGGTGGTGAAATTCAAAACCGTGGAACTCATCCATACCGCCTGGGAAAAGCTGCAGCAGAACTTCAAAGTTGCGTTGAACAAATAGGCAGGAGCCCCCTGGAGGAAGAACAGGGGGCTTTTAATTCTGTTTATAGGGCAAAATTAGCCGGCTTTTTCGATAAAACGCGATAGATTCAGATTAATTCGCTATTGCATCGATTCGCCACAAAAAAATTATATTTTATTCCGTTTTATGTATTGAATTTCCCTCCATTCTGTGCTTTAATTAGTATGTTAAAAAGATGGGAGGGTGACTGAAAATGAAAATGGAAGAACAGCACGAAACGCCGCTCTTTTCTGCCCTTAAGAAGTACGTGGAAGACAGGACCATATCGTTCCACGTGCCGGGGCACAAGGGCGGCAGGGGAATCCCTGAGTTTAGAGAATTCGTTGGAGAAAATATCCTGGCCATTGACGTCACCGCTGGCCTCCTGGGGCTCGACAACGTCTGCAACCCCCTCGGAGTCATAAAGAGGGCGGAAGAACTGGCTGCCGACGCCTTTGGGGCGGACCACGCCCATTTTCTGGTGAACGGCACCACTTCCGGCATCCAGGCTATGATACTGTCGGTTGCCCGGCCCGGCGACGAGATAATAATTCCGCGCAACGCCCACCGTTCGGTGGTGGGAGGCCTGATATTGAGCGGTGCTCGGCCAGTTTATATAAAGCCCGTCATCGACGAGTACATGGGGATTGCCATGGGCATCACTCCGGAGAGCGTGAGGCAGGCCTTGGTGGAACACCCCAACGCTAAGGCCGTCTTCGTCATAAATCCGACCTACTACGGTGTGGCATCCAACCTCAAGGAGATCGTGGAAATCGCCCACTCCTTCGGCAAGCCAGTCATAGTGGACGAGGCCCACGGAGCCCATTTCGGCTTTCACCCGCAGCTCCCCCTTTCGGCCATGGAAGCCGGTGCCGATATGAGCGCCGCCAGCGTCCACAAGCTGGTGGGTTCCATGACCCAGAGCTCCATACTTCTGGTGAAGGGGGACCTGGTGGACGACAAAAGGGTGAAGGCGGCCATGAATCTGACCCAGACCACGAGCCCTTCCTATCCGCTCATGGCATCATTAGACGTCGCCCGAAAGCAGATAGCTCTAAAGGGCAGGGAAATGCTGGAAAGGACCATCGAGCTTTGCGAGAAGGCAAGGCAAAAGCTCAACGAGATCGACGGAATATACGTGATGGGCAGGGACATCGAAGGCACGGAAGGATGCTACGCTTACGACCCGACGAAACTCGCCATTAACGTGAGGGAACTCGGGCTTTCCGGCTTCGAAGTGGAGAGGATATTGAGGTACGAATACCGCATCCAGGTAGAACTTTCCGACCTTTACAACGTCCTGGCCGTAGGGGCCATAGGTGACAGCGAAGAGAGCCTATCGGCCCTGGTGGAAGCCGTGAAGGAAATAGCGCAGAAGTACGCCAGGAAAAACGTCATCAAGATAGCGGCCAGTTTCCCGGAAAACCAGGAACTGGAAGTTTCGCCCCGGTTCGCCTTTTACAGCGAGAAGAAGGTCTTGCCCTTGGAGAAGGCGGAAGGCGAGATCAGCGCCGAAATGCTGATGGCGTATCCCCCCGGCATCCCCATAATATGCCCCGGCGAGCGCATTACCCGGGAAGTCATAGAGTACGCCAAAGCTCTGAAGGCGGAAGGCTGCCACCTGCAGGGCACCGAAGATCCGGAGGCCGATTTCATAAAGGTGCTGGCGGATAGAAAAAGCGTGGAAATGGAGTATTACCGGCAGGCCGAACAGGTAGGCTGAAGTAGACCCAATGCCCCTGATTAACAGGGGCTTTATTTTTTGTAAAAAAATAGTAATTAGGGAGGATAATATCAACATAATTATTGGTGAAATGTGCAATATAATAATGCGCAAAAAAATTTAAGGAGGGAGCTGAATGGCCCGACGGCGCGGCGTTATGTCGGATGCCCTCAAGTACGAGTTAGCGAAGGAGCTGGGGGTGGCGGATATCGTCGCGAAGGAGGGTTGGGGAAGCGTGTCTTCCAGGGACTGCGGCAATCTGGTAAAACTTGCCATAGAGCGCGCGGAGCGTGCCCTCATGGAAGACGGCGCTAAAAATAAATAGGCTCCCGAAAGCGCACAGCCAGGGTTTTTAAACCCTGGTTTATTTTTTCACCGGCAGCTCCATGAATGAATAAATTGAGGAAGAGGTGGTGAAAGTGAAGTTGCCAGTTTTTGCCCCCGGCAGCAGACCTCTTTCGAAAACCAGGCCCTACATGAAGGGCACCGATGTGAGACATCTCCAGCAAACCTTGAAGTGGTTCGGCCTTTACAAGGGAAGGGTCGATGGCATTTTCGGCCCCGACACCGAACGGGCAGTGAAAAGCCTTCAGCGCCTGTACAGCGACAGGCCCACCGGCGTCGCGGACCAGAAGTTTTTCGCATTTTTAAGCCACCTGGAAAAAGGCGTGGCGATATCGGGCGATTTTAACGTCTATAAAATCGTAAAAATTAAAGAGGCGGTGGATTTGGCCGCCAGGAAAAACATGATTTGCGTAGGGGATGGGAATTCCATAAGGGCCTTTGACCTGTCAAAGAGGAAGCTGAAATGGGAAAACCGGGAAGTCCGGCCCCTTGCCCTGACAGCTGCGCCGGAAAGCGTTCTGGTCTCGGCCGGGGAACTTTTAGTGATCGATGCTGCGTCCGGGAAAACAGGGGCCAGAGTGAACCAGGACCTTTTTGAAACGCCGGCGGCATTTCAAAACGGTATCATATACGCTTCCTCACGAAACGGCGCCCTTTACGCGATAAACCAGAAAGGCGAAATTCTATGGCGCTACAGGACGGGAAGCAGTTTCATTACTCCTCCCGTGATCTCCCGCGGGTTTATTTATTTCAGTACCCCTTCCCAGGTTTTTTGCCTGGACGAGAGGGGAGAGCTTCGATGGAAGGCGAGACTTGCCGGGTTTGTAAAGGAAAAGCTTTTGGCCTTCGAAGACAGGGTCTTCGGCGTGACCAATGAAGGAAGTTTGTTCTGTCTGGATGCTAAAGAAGGAAAGATCGTCTGGAAGGAAAACTTTGGAGAGGAAATCCTTGCCCCCTGCCTATTAAAGGACGCTGTCGTGACCTGCACCCTGCGGGGCAAAGTTATTGCTATGGACCTCCTCCACGGGAAGCTAAAGTGGGAAAAAGAAATCGAGGCCGCCCCTGCTACTTCTCCCCTGGCCGTCGGCGACGCGGTTTTTATAGGCACCGAATCGGGCCTTCATGCGGTGGAATCCGGCGGGAAAAACACTAAGGTTTACCTGGAAGGGAAAAAAATAAGCCGCATTGCGCGGGCACGCCTTGGGCTTTGCGCGATAGCGGATGGCTTTTTGTGGGAACTTTCGCCGTTGAAAAGGGAGCCCTGATTGGTGTAAACTAGCTATATATATCGCATTGACAAACCTTATGTCGCAGGAGGTAAAAGAGCAATGGACGTCCGCGAAAAGCCCATAGGAATTTTCGATTCGGGTATCGGAGGACTTACAGTAGCTAAAGAGATAATGGAACTTTTGCCGAAAGAGAACCTCGTGTATTTCGGAGATACGGCCAGGGTGCCGTACGGCTCCAAATCGAAAGAGACCATAACCCGTTTTGCGTATCAGGGAGTCGATTTTCTGATGAAACAGGACGTGAAGATGATAGTCATCGCCTGCAACACGGTCAGCGCCACCTGCCTGGAGGAACTGAGGCAGAAGCTGCCGGTGCCGGTGGTGGGAGTGATCGTCCCGGGAGCCCGGGCGGCGGCCAAGGCCACCAGAAAGGGCGTCATCGGGATCATAGGGACCGAGCGCACCGTCAGCAGCATGGCGTACGAAAAGGCGGTTCGGGAACTGAACGGCAGCGCAAAGATTATTTCCAAAGCCTGTCCTCTTTTCGTGCCCCTGGTGGAAGAGGGGTGGCTGGACAACGAAGTGGCCTATTTTACCGCCCGAACCTACCTTGAACCCCTTAAAAAGGAGGGCATAGACACCCTGGTGCTGGGCTGCACCCATTATCCCCTCCTGAAGCCCACCATAAAGAAAGTCATGGGCGAAGAAGTGGTCCTGGTGGATTCGGCCCTGGAGACAGCGAAAGAAGTGGCCGGGATCCTTCGCGAAAAATCCCTGGCCAGAGAAAGCGGCAAACCTGCTACATACCGCTTTTTTGTGAGCGATAACCCCGAAAAGTTCGTAAAGGTAGGCGAAAGGTTCCTCCAGCGCCCCATAGACCCCATCGACGTCGTAGATCCAGAAATATAATTGGAAAATTTTCCAGAAAAAATTTGTAAACAACCTATCCCACATGTGGTATAATAAAAAGTAATAATTATTAAACTATTATCAAATAAAAAAATATTAGAAAGGAGGATGGATCATGGGTTTCTGGTCTTGGTACCGCAAGTTAAGCCTTACCAACAAAATCACCATCGCTATGATTCTTGGTGCACTCATAGGTTTTATCGTGGGGCCCGAGGTTGCGGTGCTCGAGCCCATTGGCACCGTCTTCATCCGGCTCTTGAAGATGGTTGCACTCCCGGTCATCTTCTTTTCCATCACCACCGGAGCTTCAGGTGTAGTGGACCTGGCCCGATTTAAGAAGATAGGCGCTCTCTTCCTGCTTTACTGGGCCTTTTCCACCATCATATCGTCCACGGTGGGGCTCACCTGGGCCGCCATACTTAAACCGGGGGAAGGCATCCAGTTGGCGGAACAGCAGACGGAAATCGCCCAGGTCAATATCCTGGACGCCTTTATCAAGTGGATTCCCGACAACATCGTAGCTGCCTTTGCCAACTACGAAATGATCCAGGTAGTCATAATCGCCATCTTCGTCGGGATCGCTGCAGCCTTCATGGGAGAGAGCGGCGAGGGCAAGTCCATCCGGAATTTCTTCAAAGCCGGGGCAGAACTCAGCATGAAGCTGACCAGCATGGTCATGGAGTTCACTCCTTACGGTGTTTTCGCCCTCATGGCATCCATTACTGGGACCACGGGCACCACCGTATTGGGAGCTCTCGCCAAGATGGTGCTCACCCAGTGGATCGCTTACGCCTCCATCATGTTCATAGTCTACCCCTTGATAATCCTTTTTTATTTGAAACTCAATCCTATCCAGTATTTCAAGAACATTTACCCCGCTATCGTCGTGGCCTTCACCACCTGCTCCTCGGCGGCTACCCTGCCGGTGGCCATGGAGGTCAGCAAGAAGCGGCTGGGGCTGCCTGAGGACATGGTAAACCTCATCATGCCCATAGGAGCAGCCATCAACCAGCACGCCGTGGCGGCGGAACTGCCCATCTACGTGCTCTGGGTGTCCCAGATGTACGACATCCAGCTTTCGCCGGCGACCCTGGTGACTACGATAATAATGGGTATGATTTTAGGGTCCGGCGGCGCTTCGGTGCCCGGCGGCGCGGTGGTGCTGGCAGCCACCCTCCTGCAGACCATGGATTTGCCCCTGACGGTGGTGCCCTGGATCGCCGGCATATACAGGCTCATCGATATGCCCAACACCATGCTCAACGTGGTCGGAGATCCGCTAGGGGGCATGATAGCCGCCAGCGCCCTGGGCGAGCTGGACAGGGATGTTTACTATGGGAGGAAAGTGGTTGAAGGTTAAAAGTTAGGGCAAAATAAAAAAGCCGCCGGCTGCAGCCGGCGGCTTAATGTGGTAGAAGGAGGAAAGGCTGTGGAAGCAGTAAAGAAAAAAATAGCGTTTCTGGCGACGGGCGGCACCATCGCGTCGGTGCCAGGCCCCGAGGGCTTGAGGCCCGCCTTTACAGAAAAAGAGATGCTGAACTTCGTGCCGGAACTTTCGGAAATTGCCCAGATCGAAGGCAAACTCATCATGAACATTGACAGTTCCAACATGCAGCCCGAGGACTGGGTCACCATAGCGAGGGCTGTGGCCGATGCCCTTTCGGAGTTCGATGGAGTCGTGGTGTCCCACGGCACCGACACCATGGCGTACACCGCCGCGGCGCTGACCTACATGCTCGCCTACCTTAAAAAGCCCGTGGTGCTGACCGGGGCCCAGAAGTCCATCGGCGAGGAAGAAAACGACGCCCGCAAAAATCTGATCGACAGCTTCGTCGTAGCCGCCTCAGGCAGGCCCGGGGTTTTCGTGGTCTTCGACGGCCTGGTTCTTTTCGGCGACAGGGCGAGCAAGATGAAAACCATGAGCTTCGACGCCTTCTGGAGCGTCAACGCGCCGTGCGCCGGCAGGGTTCGGGAAGGGGCCGTGGAGTGGGACGAGCAAGCCCTCAGAAACGAAGGGGAGCGGATCGCGGAAGTTTGGAAGAGCCTCGCCGAAAAGGAGGGGGTAACCCCCGATGAAGCCCGCCCTGTATTTCTCTACGACAGGCTCGATCCTAAAGTGCTGCTCGTGAAGCTCTACCCCGGCATCGAGCCGGAGGTGCTGCTCCTCGCTAAGGAAAGGGGCTACCATTCGGTGCTCCTGGAGAGCTTCGGAGCCGGGGGCGTGACCTTCCGGCCGCCGCGGGACCTGCTGCCCGCCATCCGGGAGCTCATAAATTCAGGGATTAACGTAGCCGTCACCACCCAGGTGCCCTTTGAAGGGGTGGACCTCACCCTCTACGAAGTAGGGGTAAAAGCCCTGGAGGCCGGTGCCGTCCCGACGGGCCTGGACACCAGAGAGGCGGCCCTGGTCAAATTGATGTTAAAAGTTCCTCCATCGGGTCGATGACTTTTACGTCGAGCCTTTCTTCCAGAATTTCTTTCAAATAGGGGAAATGGGTGCAGCCGAGCACCAGACCCTCGGCCCTGAAGTTCCGGGGCAATAAACAGGACAGGCCGAATTCCTCGAAGATGTCTTCTGGCGGCAGCAACTTTTCGATGGCGCTCACCATCGGGAGGAGGGTAACTCCGATGATCCGGATGGACGGGTTGCTGTCGTATAGGATTCCTTCTATGACCTTGAGGCACTGAGCGTTGGCAGCCCATACAACCAGGCGGCTGTACCTGGATGCCAGGTTGCGGTAAGCTTCGAGCGGTGTTAATATGGTGGAAGCGGGGCACCGACTCTTTACGAGGTCCAGGTCCAGGGCTGCCGAGAGAGAATTGCAGTAGATAATGATACTGTTTATATCTTTTTTGTGGAACTCACCGATAATGTCGATCACCTTTTGGGTGAGGGCACCGGCCCTCTGGTACTGCAGCAGATTTTGCTCTTCGGGGCTCGATGCGGTCGGAATTCCCACCGCGTCGAGCCCCTTTTTCTTGAGGAATTCCACGCCCATCCGGGTATCCTGGGGCGTTCCGGCGATGACGCCAAAAGTTTTCATCCTATCACTCCGCTCTTTAAAATGCGGGCACCACGGCTCCCTGGTATTTCTCCTCGATGAACTTTTTAACTTCATCGGAAGTCAGGGCTTCGGCCAGTTTCTGAAGTTCGGGCCTGGATTCATCCCCCTGCCTTACCACCAGGACGTTTACGTAAGGCGAGTTGGCATCTTCAATGACCAAGGCGTCCTTCGTGGGCACGAGGCCTGCTTCCAGGGCGTAGTTGGTGTTGATTACAGCCAGGTCCACGTCCGGCAGCACCCTGGGGAGAGTGGCAGCTTCCAGTTCGGTTATCTTGAGGTTCTTCGGATTTTCCACTATGTCGTTCACCGTGGCGTTTATGCCGGCGTCGGGGTTCAATTTGACGAGTCCCGCCCTCTGCAGGAGCAGCAGAGCTCTTCCGCCGTTGGTCGGGTCGTTGGGGATGGCGACGGTGGCCCCGTCCTTCAGTTCGTCCAGGCTCTTGATCTTCTGGGAATAAGCCCCCATCGGCTCGATGTGGACCTTGGCAGTATAGGTCAGCGACAGGTTATGTTCCTTAGAAAACGATTCGAGGTACGGGATGTGCTGGAAGTAGTTGGCGTCCAGTTCATTTTCCGCCAGCTTCAGGTTGGGCTGGACGTAGTCGGTAAATTCCACGATTTGAAGCTCAATACCTTCCTTTTCCAGGATCGGCTTTACAACTTGCAGGATCTCGGCATGGGGCACGGGAGACGCGCCGACCTTGATGGTCACTTTTTGATTATCAGTGCCGCCCGATGAATCGCCGGCCGACTGGGTGGCCGACTGATTTTGACCGCATCCCGCAAGGAGTAAGGCCAGGATGCTGAAAGCTAAAAGGATCGAAAGGAATTTTTTGATTTTCAATTCCAACTCCCTCCTTAAAAGTTTAAATTTTTGTTTATCAGCGGTGCCGGGAAAGGTGTTTTACCACCAGATCACCGAGCACCTGGATGAGCTGCACCATGACCACCAGTATGGCTACGGTGTAGAGCGTTATGTCCAGCATGAAGCGCTGATATCCGTACCGCACGGCCAGGTCTCCCAGTCCACCACCTCCTATCACGCCCGCCATGGCGGAATAGCCCACCAGGTTTATGGCGGTAATCGTAATTCCTGCGGCTATCGAGGGCAGGGCCTCGGGGATTAAAACTTTGGTTATGACCTGAAGAGGAGACGCCCCCATGGCCTGGGCCGCCTCGATGACGCCGCGGTCAACCTCGCGCAGGGCCGATTCGGTGATCCTTCCCATGAAAGGTATGGCTGCCACCGAAAGGGGAACTATGGCAGCGGTGGTGCCTATGGTTTTTCCCACCAGCCACCGGGTAAAGGGGATCAGCATTATGAGCAAAATCACGAAAGGGATGGAGCGGAATATGTTGACGATGACCCCCAGGATTTTGTTCAGCCAATCCTTTTCCAGAATCCGCCCCCGGTCGGTGGAGTAGAGCAGGATTCCTAGGGGGATGCCGAATAGGGATGCTATGACCACCGACACCGCCACCATGTAGATGCTCTCGACGGTCGCACTCCAGAGGAGCCTTGCCGTTTCAGCCAATTTCCATCACCTCCACGTCCAGACCCAATTCCCGCAGGTGACCGAGGGCCCTGTCGGCGGTGCCGTTTTTTCCTTCAAACTGCACCACCAGAGTTCCGAAGGGAACGCCCTGGATGTGGTCTATGTTTCCGAAGAGGATATTGGCGTTCACGTCGTATTTTTTCACGACCTCCGAGAGGATGGGCTTTCCGGTGGTCTCGCCGAAAAATCCGATCTTGACCACCCGCCCCTCGGCCAGATTCCCGTTTAAAGCCTTTATCTTGGTCTTGAGCTCTTCCGGGATCTCGTTGATGAGGACCGACTTTAAGAAGTTCCGGGCGGTCTGGGTTTTGGGCCTCGAAAATACTTCGAAAGTCGTGCCCTGCTCCACCACCCGGCTTCTTTCTATGACCGCCACCTTGTTGCATATCTGCTTTATCACGTTCATCTCGTGGGTCACCACCACCATGGTGATCCCTAACTTTTCGTTGATGTCTTTGAGAAGCTTCAGGATCGAAAGGGTGGTCTCCGGGTCCAGGGCCGACGTCGCTTCGTCGCAGAGGAGCACCGTCGGGTCGCAGGCTAGAGCCCTCGCAATGCCCACCCTCTGCTTTTGCCCTCCCGAAAGCTGCGAGGGATAGGCCTTTGCCTTGTCGGAAAGGCCTACAAGCTCTAAAAGTTTGCTTACCTTTTCGTCGATGGCCTTCCTGTCGAAGCCGGCTATCTCCAGCGGAAAGGCCACGTTGCCCCACACCGTCCGGGAAGAAAGCAAGTTGAAATGCTGGAAAATCATGCCGATTTTCTTTCGCATTTCTTTTAATTCTCGCGGTGAGAGGCTGGTCATCTCCACACCGTCGATTTCGATGGAGCCGGAGGTGGGCTTTTCCAGTAGATTGATGCACCGGAGCAGGGTGCTCTTTCCGGCGCCGCTCAGGCCTATGATCCCGAAAATGTCCCCCTTCTCGATGTCCAGGTTGATGCCGTCGAGGGCTTTTACGGGTCCCGAGGCCGAATTGTACACCTTAGTGAGGTCCCTTATCCGTATCAAAACAAAATCCCTCCCCTCCCAAAAATTGCAACAAAAAACCCCCTTCTGACAGCGCGAAGAGGGTTTTTGAAATCCTCTTATCTGCCAGAACCTTAAAGTTCTGCTGGAATTAGCACCGCTGCAACTGCCTTAAGCAGTTGCCGGTTGCCGGGTTTCATCGGGCCAGTCCCTCCACCTGCTCTCGATAAGAGTTTTTACTATTCGGTTTTATGATTAAAATATTAACAGCCTTTTTATTTTATGTCAATGATTTTTTTAAATTAATCCCGCCTCTTTTAAAAATTCTTTAGATACTTGGGAGGGGTCCTTGCCTTCGCCGTCCACCTGGTAATTTAATTTTTGCATCTGTTCATCCGAGATCTTGTCGGCCAGCTTGTTCAAGATCTCTTCCAGTTCGGGGTATTTTTCCAGGACGTCCTGCCGGATGAGCACCGCCGCGTGGTATGGCGGGAAGAACTGCTTGTCGTCCTCCAGGATCTGGAGGTTATAGCGGACCAGAAGGCCGTCGGTGGCAAATGCGCTGATGACCTGGACCTCGTCCTTGTCTATGGCGGTGTACATCAGGCCCGGGTCCATGGATTTGGCATCCTTAAAGTTAAAGTTGTAGAGTTTCTTTAAGCCCGGATAGCCGTCGGGCCTTTCCAGGAATTCCATGCTGCCGCCGAGGACGAGCTCGTTGCTGATTTTGGCCAGGTCCGAGAAGGTCTTCAATCCCCTTTCTTCGGCGAAGGATTTTTTAACGGCGAGAGTATAGGTGTTGTTAAAGCCGATGGGCTTCATCCACACCAGGTTCCACTGTTTTTTGAATTCCTCCGCAACTATCCGGTAAGCCTCGTCGGGGTCGGTCACGGGGTCCTTACCGAGGAGGTTCACCAGGCCCGTGCCGGTGTATTCCACGTAGGTGTCGATGCCTCCGTTTTTCCCTCCGCGCTTTATGGCCTCAAAGCACACGCTGGTGCCTCCGAGGCCCGTCTTGCGCTCGACCTTCAAATCCGTATGGGCTTCAATGAGGTCGGCCACGATGTTGGCTATCAGGATCTGTTCGGTGAAGTTTTTGGAGCCTATCACGATGGTGTCCTGGGCTTTATTGCCTCCGCCGCCGCACCCGGCGACCAGAGTAAGGATGAGAAACGCCGATACCAGAACCGCAATTTTTTTCAATATGATCGCCTCCTTTTTATAATTTAATGCCTTTTGGAGTTACCAGCCTTTCCAGGAAGGAAAAGAGCCGGTCGATGAGCAGGGCCAGCACCATGGCGGGCACCGCCCCTGCCAGTATCATCTTGCTGTTCACCATGGATATGCCCCTGTATATAAGCTGCCCCAAACCTCCGGCACCTATGAGGGCCGCCAGGGTGGTGTATCCCACGGCCATTACCGCCGAAATCCGGATGCCGGCCATTATTATGGGGAGGGCTAAAGGTATCCGAACCATGGTCATCAATTGAAATTCAGTCATGCCCATGCCGGTGCCCGCTTCGATGATGGCCTTGTCTATCCCGGTAAGCCCCGTGTAGGTGTTCTTGATGATGGGAAGCAGGGCGTAGACGATCACCATCACTATGGAAGGGGTCGAACCTATGCCGAGAAGGGGGACCATGAACCCCATCAGAGCGAGACTTGGCATGGCCTGAACGGCGTTGGAAATTCCCAAAATGAGCGGCGAAATTCTGGGAAGCATCATCATTACTATGCCGAGTGGCACCCCTATGGCTATGGCGATGAGGATGGCCGTAAAGGAAAGCTGCAGGTGCTGGGCTGAAAAGAGCAGTATGTCGTCCATCCGCTGAACGATAAAATCTACATATTCGCTTACCATCCGGTTCCCCTCCTTTACTATTCTAAATTTTCGCCCAATAAATTTACCAGAGTGCTGCGGGTCACCAGCCCCTGGAGCACGTTGTCTTCATCCACTACCGGCACGTAGCCAATCTTCTTCTGGGACATGAGCCTGAAGGCTTCTACCACCGAGGCCTCGGGCCTTACCGTGTAGAGGTCCCGGGTGTATATCTCCTCCAGCTTCTTGGCCCGATCCTTGTTCTTCCTTATGTTTTCCGCTGTGACGATGCCGAGGAGCCGGTTTTTGCCATCCACCACCAGCACGCTGTCCACCCCGCTTTCGGCCATGATTTCCACTGCCTGGGCCAGAGTCCTGGAGGGCAGCGCCTTGACCGGATTGGTTATCATTATGTCCTTCACCGATACCAGCTCGGGTTTTCTCCAGATGCGCTTTTTTCCTATGAGGTTTTCCACAAATTCGCTGGCGGGGTTTTTCAGTATCTCCTCGGGAGTGTCGAACTGGACCACGGTGCCATCTCTCATGATGCATATTCGGTCGGCTAGTTTCAACGCCTCGTCTATGTCGTGGGTTACGAAAACTATCGTCTTTTTTAGTTTTTCCTGCAGTTCGTAGAGTTCATCCTGCAATTGGGTGCGGGCGATGGGGTCGATGGCGCTAAAAGGTTCGTCCATCAATATGATATCCGGGTCCGACGCCAGAGCCCGGGCCACACCCACCCGCTGCCTCTGACCGCCGGAAAGTTCCGAGGGGAATCGGTTCATGTACTGTTCCGGGGGAAGCCCCACCAGGTTCAGGAGTTCCTCTACCCTCTTCAGCCTCTTCTCCTTGGGCCATTTCTTCAAAAGCGGCACCAGTTCGATGTTCTGCCTTACCGTCATGTGGGGGAAGAGCCCTATCTGCTGGATGACGTAGCCGATGTTGCGGCGCAGTTCTATGGGGTCCATCTTGGATATGTCCTGCCCGTCTATATATATGGTCCCGGAAGAAGGTTCGATGAGCCGGTTTATCATTTTAAGGCAGGTGGTCTTGCCGCAACCGCTGGGGCCTATCAGTACCACGAATTCGCCGTCTTTTATCTCCATGCTGACTCCCTTTATGACTTCGGTGTCGCCATACTTTTTGGTGATGTTCTCAAACTTTATCAAGCCCGTCACCTCCTCCGCTAAGTGACAACTCAATTATATCATTAGAGTTGTCGGTGGTCAAATAAAAAAATTATTTCCGGTTCAGGAAAGCTTCGGTTTTTTCGAGTATATATTCCTTGCCCACCAGCACCAGGAAGTCCCCCGCCTTTATTCTAAAATGGGGTCCCGGTGAAAGAAAAAGCTCCTCACCCCGCCTCACCGCGATGATAGTGGCGCCGGTGTTCTCCCAGAATTTTAGTTCCGATATGGTTTTTCCCGCCGCCGGGCTGCTTTCGCTCACCCGAACTTCCACGGGGTTGTAAGCGTTTATGTTTCTCAACCGGCTGGCGTATTCGAAGATTTTAATCAATATGGATTTCAGCCTTTCGTCCAGTTGCCTACGGGCTTTCAGAATTTCGGACAACTCATTTCTCAAAGACTCCAAGGTATCTTTTTCGTTGAAGCGGTCCACGTAGCTAAAGGCCGCCTGCCTGGACTTTATGATAATGCCCCTTCCCTGCTCGGCGAACACCACGCCCATGTCCTGCAGCAGGGAAACCGCCCTTCGAATCGTCTCCGGGGAAACGTTGTATAGGCCGGCAAGTTCGGATCTTCCGTACAGCCTTTCCCCTTCCTGAAACTCCCCCTGGACTATTCGCCGGGCTATGTCAAGGGCGATATATTCGTATTTAGGCCTGGCAAGTTCGCTCATTTGAATATACCTCCGGTTAAAATTATGGGGGCTCGTACAATTATAGAATGTAATTAGGTTCTGTTGCAAGCGGTTTTTTCCTTTTTGTTGCATAAACGTGAGCAAAAATATATAATAGTAATATGCGGCGGTGCATTAAATATTCTGATAATTTTGGGAGGTCATTTATGAACGACGTCAAGGCGCAGATGAAAGAAAAGCTCAAGGAGATCACGGTGTCCGCCCTCGCGAAGGCTGTAGAAGAAGGAGCCTTGAGCCTTGATGGAATTCCGGATTTTGCCATAGAGGTGCCTCAGGCTAGAGAACACGGCGACTTTGCGGCCAATGTGGCGATGATGGCGGCAAGAACAGCCAAGATGCCCCCCAGAAAGATCGCGGAGATAATAAAGGACAGGATGGATATCGCCGGCACCGGCGTGGAAAGAGTGGAAGTGGCCGGGCCGGGTTTTATAAATTTCTACCTCTCTCCCACCTGGGCCCACGGCGTCATCCCGGTGATCTTAAGTGAAAAAGAAAATTACGGCCGGCAGGATATCGGGAAGGGCAGGAAAGTGCAGGTGGAGTTCGTCAGCGCCAACCCGACGGGCCCCATGCACATGGGCAATGCCCGGGGAGCGGCTTTGGGGGATGCGCTGGCGTCAGTCCTGGAAATGGTGGGGTACGACGTCGAGAGGGAGTTCTACATAAACGATGCCGGAAACCAGATAGAAAACTTCGGGCTCTCGCTGGAGGCAAGGTACCTGGAACTTTTGGGCTATGAAAGTTCGATCCCGGAAGGCGGGTATCACGGAGAGGACATAAAGGATCACATGCGGGAGTTGATCGAAAAGGAGGGCGACAAATTCCTCTCCTGGGACAGTGCCGAGAGGAGAGCCTATTTTGTGGAGTACGCCTTAAAGAAGAACATAGCCCGCATGAAAGAGGACTTGAAGAACTTCGGCGTCACCTTTGACGTGTGGTTTTCCGAAAGGACCCTGCACGAGAGCGGGAAGGTGCAGGAGGTCATAAGGCTTTTGACCGAGCGGGGATACACTTACGAGAAGGACGGCGCCCTCTGGTTTAAAGCGACGGCCTTCGGCGTTCCCAAGGACGAAGTGCTGGTAAGGCAAAACGGCATCCCCACCTATTTTGCTGCCGACATAGCTTACCACAAGGACAAGTTCGACCGTGGGTTCGATTGGGTCATAGACATCTGGGGCGCCGACCACCACGGCCATGTCCCCAGGGTAAAGGGAGCCCTGGCGGCCTTGGGGTACGACCCGGAAAAGCTCACCATAATCATCATGCAGCTCGTGCGCCTGTACAGGAACGGAGAGATCGCCCGCATGTCCAAGCGCACCGGCCGGGCGGTGACGTTAGCGGACCTGGTGGAGGAAGTGGGCAAGGATGCAGCCAGGTTCTTCTTCAACCTGCGGGGGGCCGACACGCACCTGGATTTCGACCTGGACCTGGCAGTGAAGCAGTCGGAAGAAAACCCGGTGTACTACGTGCAGTACGCCCACGCCCGCATATCCAGCATTTTAAGGCAGGCAAAGGAGCAGGGGGTAGAAGTGCCCGAAAGCGGCGAAATTGCTCCCCAGGATATGGAAAAGCTCCTTTCTGAGCTTATTTCCGAGGCCGAAATAGAACTCATCAAGAAATTGGCAGACTTTCCGGAGGTCATAAAGGTGGCTGCCACCACCCTTTCGCCGTACCGAATAACCAATTACACCATGGAACTGGCGGCGGCCTTTCACTCCTTCTACAACGCGTGCCGGGTGCTGACCGAGGACCCGAATCTCACCAAGGCCCGGCTGATGCTGGTGAAGGCCGTGCAGCAGGTCCTGCGAAACGCCTTCAATATCTTGGGAATTTCTGCTCCCGAGCGGATGTGACATAACGTGAAAAGCGAGATCCCGATAAGTTCCCTTTTCGAACTTCTGCTTTCTCACGTAGAAGAGGGAGTCCACATAGTGGACCACCGGGGGGTGACCCTGTATTACAACAAAGCCGCATCCCGGATAGAAGGACTTTCGCCTTCCGAAGTGGTAGGAAGGCCCGTCCTCGAGGTCTTCCCTTCGCTCACCGAGGAAGAGAGCACCATTTACAAAGTCTTGAAGACCGGAGAGCCGATTTACGAAAAGCTGCAGACCTTCACCAATTACAAAGGGAAGAAGATAACCACCATAAACAGCACCGTGCCGGTAAAGGTAGGCGACCGGGTCGTGGGGGCCATAGAGATTTCGAGGGACGTGACTTCGGTAAAATCCATGTCCGAGCGCATAGCGGACCTGGAGGCTCTTCTCTACGGGCAGACAGAGGTTAAAGCTGCCCAAAAGGGATTGGGACGGTGCACCCTGGACGACATAGTGGGCGAGAGCAGGGCGATCGTTGAATTAAAGAAACTGGCAAAAAAAGTCGCCGGGAGCTCTGCTCCGGTGCTGGTCTGGGGAGAGACCGGGACGGGCAAGGAACTTTTCGTCCGGGCCATCCACGGCGAAAGCCCGAGGAAGGAGGGCCCCTTCATACCGCAGGACTGCGCGGCCCTGCCGGGGTCGCTCCTGGAAAACGTGCTCTTCGGCACCGTGAGCGGTAGCTTCGCCGGCGCGCAGGACCGCCCGGGTCTTTTCGAACTGGCCCACGGCGGCACGCTCTTTCTGGACGAAATAGAAGCCATGCCGCCGGAGCTTCAGGCGAAGCTCCTCCGGGTTCTTCAGGACGGAGTGATAAGGCGCGTCGGAGACACGAAGGATCATATGGTGGACGTCAGGATAATCGTTTCCTGCAGCGAAGACCCGGTGAAGGCGGTGGAGCGGAAAAAGCTGAGGGAGGACCTATTTTACAGGATAAACGTGGTGACTTTGAGGATTCCTCCCCTTAGAGAGCGGAAGGAAGACATTCCCCTTCTGGTGGACCACTTCGTAAAAAAATTCTCGGCTAAAGAAGTGAAAATCTCGAAGAAAGTCAGGGAAATCTTTATGGAATATCCCTGGCCCGGCAACGTGAGGGAACTGGAGCACGCCATAGAAGGCGCCCTCCTGGTAATGGAAGGGGATGAGATAAAGCCCGAACACCTTCCCCTGCAGATCAAAGCCCACTTTTCTCCGAAAAAGGGAACCATAGTTTCCCATGAACGGCTCAAATTGAACGAGGCCCTGGAGACCGTGGAAGCGGAGCTCATCAAGAAGGCCATCCGCGAAACGGACGGCAATATAACCAAAGCCGCGAAGCTGCTCGGCATCCCGCGGCAGACCCTGCAGTATAAGCTCAAGAAGCTCCGGGAAGAGGATTTACCAGGAATTAACTAAAAAGGAATGGTTAAAATAAGAGAGTCGAGCAGGAATTTTGCGTTTTTCCAAGAATATATAATAAGGTATTGAGGTTCTAACCTTTTTAGGCATCGAAAAAGAGGAAAAGAAAATAGATAAAGTGGCGCGTTCGAGGTTTTGAAGCCTTGAAAGAAAGGGAGGTTTTAGTGTGAAAATTCGATGGTTCGGCCATGCGTGCTTCCTTCTCGAATCTCAAATAGGGACGAAGATTGTGACCGATCCTTTCGACGGCAGCGTGGGTTACAAGATACCCAAGGTGGAGGCCGACGTGGTGACGGTGAGCCACGACCATTATGACCACAACTACGTGGAGGCCGTTCAGGGAGATCCTACCATCATCAAAGCTCCGGGCGAATACAACACCTGCGGGGTCAGCATAAAGGGCATCTCTACTTACCACGATGAAGCCAAAGGGGCAAAGAGGGGCCCGAACATCGTATTCGTCTTTGAAATAGACGGCATAAAGGTGTGCCACTTGGGAGATCTGGGGCATCTGCTCACCAAACTTCAGGAAGAAGAAATCGGGGAAGTAGATGTGCTCCTATTGCCGGTGGGCGGGACCTTCACGCTGGACTTCGAAGGGGCCGCAGCGGTCATGGAGCAATTAAACCCCAAGATCGTAGTTCCCATGCACTTCAAGACGCCGGCGGTGAGCATGCCCATAGACCCGGTAGAAAAATTCCTGGAAAAAGTGGGCGGAGGGGAGTTCCTGGAGAGCAATACCCTGGAGATAACGGCGGAAGACTTAAAGCAGGAAGGAAGGCGGATTGTCGTCCTCAAATACGAATAGAAAAGAAAAGCAGTGGCGATGCCCTCACCGCTGCTTTTTATTTGCAAAGAGATATTGACAACTTACTTTCAAAATGCCTAGAATAAAATGTATGGCCTTTTTTATGTACGGACTTTCCTCAAGGAGGTTTACGATGCATACCAAGTTTATATTCATAACAGGAGGAGTCGTTTCGTCGCTGGGCAAAGGCATTACTGCGGCATCGCTGGGAAGGCTTTTGAAGAGCAGAGGCCTTTCGGTGGTAATGCAGAAATTTGACCCCTATATAAACGTGGACCCCGGGACCATGAGCCCCTACCAGCACGGCGAAGTCTTCGTGACCGAGGACGGAGCTGAAACCGACCTGGACCTGGGCCACTACGAGCGCTTTATCGATGTGAACCTCACCCGCGACAGCAACGTCACCACCGGCCAGATCTACTGGTCCGTGATAAACAAGGAAAGGCGGGGGGATTATCTCGGGGCGACGGTGCAGGTGATTCCGCACATCACCAACGAGATCAAGGAACGGATTACCAGGATTGCCCGCCGGTCTTCGCCGGACGTGGTGATAACCGAAATAGGCGGAACCGTCGGAGACATTGAAAGCCTCCCCTTCCTGGAAGCCATAAGGCAGTTCAAGGCTGATGCAGGGAAAGAGAACGTGCTTTACATCCACGTGACCCTGGTCCCTTACTTAGGCAGCGCCGGAGAACTCAAGACCAAGCCCACTCAGCACAGCGTGAAGGAACTCCGGAGCATAGGCATTCAGCCCGACATAATAGTCTGCCGCACCGAAAAGCGGCTGCCCGTGGAGCTGAAGGAAAAAATAGCGCTCTTCTGCAACGTGGAACCCGAAGCGGTGATCCAGAACTACGACGTAAAGAGCATCTACGAAGTGCCCCTCATTTTGAAAGAGGAAGGCCTCGACCAGGTGGTGGCCAAAAAGCTGGGCATCGACGGCCGGGTGGCCGACCTTGCGGAGTGGGAAGCTCTGGTGAAAAAGGCCAAGAATCCTTCGAAGAAGGTAAATATCGCCCTGGTCGGCAAGTACGTGGAGCTCCACGACGCGTACTTGAGCGTGGCCGAAGCTTTGGGCCACGGGGGCATCGCCAATGACGCGAGAGTGGAGATAAAATGGGTGCATTCCGAGAAGCTCGAAGAGGACGGGATTGACATAAGTGAAGCCCTTTCGGACGCCGACGGCATCCTCGTGCCGGGAGGTTTCGGCGACCGGGGGATAGAGGGCAAGATCAAGGCCATAAGGTACGCCCGGGAAAACAAGATACCCTTCCTCGGCATCTGCCTCGGGATGCAGTGCGCGGTGATAGAATTTGCGAGAAACGTCTGCGGGCTGGAAGGTGCCCACAGCGCCGAATTTGCCCCCCAAACGCCCCATCCCGTCATCGATCTTTTGCCGGAACAGAAGAACGTGAAGGAAAAGGGCGGGACCATGCGCCTGGGCAAGTACCCCTGCCGCCTGGTGGCGGGGACGAATTCCTTCGAAGCTTACGGGGAGGAACTGATAGACGAACGCCACCGCCACCGCTACGAATTTAACAACGAATACAGGGAAGTCCTCGAAAAGGCTGGAATGGTCATCGCCGGACAGTCCCCCGACGGCAGGTTAGTGGAGATCATAGAGGTGAAGGATCACCCCTGGTTCGTCGGGGTGCAGTTCCACCCGGAATTTAAGTCCAGGCCCAACCGGCCCCATCCGCTCTTCAGGGATTTCGTAAGAGCTGCATTAATGCATAGAGAAAATATGTAAAAGGGCTGGATCATCGCTTCCAGCCTTTTTTATTGAACAAAATTCCCAGAAAGTTTATATTATAATTATAACTGGAGAAAGGAGGAAGGGCTTTGCTCAAAAAACTTTCGCCTAAGGACCTCTGCGAGACCTGCGATCCTTCGGCCTTCGATTTTATTACCACGGAGGAACTGGAGCCCCCTTCCGGTATAATTGGCCAGGAGAGGGCAGTCCGGGCCATGGAATTTGGCCTTCGGATAGAAAAGAAGGGCTACAACATATTCGTGGTGGGCCCTAAAGGCACCGGCAAGACTACCTATACCAGGAGCGCGGTCTCCAGGATCGCCAGAGAAAAGCCCGTCCCCGACGATATACTCTACGTCTACAATTTCGCAAAACCTGAAAAGCCCCGGGCCATATTCCTGCCGGCGGGCAAGGGTTCCGAATTTGCCAAAGACATGGAAAAGCTCGTGGAAGAAGTAAGGCGGGAGATCGCCCGGGTCTTCGACGACGAGAAGTTCGAGAGCCAGCGGCAGGAACTGGTGGAAAAATACCAGAAGATGTCGGTGGAGCTTTTGGAAAAACTGGAAAGGCAGGCGAGGGAGGAAGGCCTTTCCATACAGCGCACCCCTCAGGGCCTGATGACCATCCCGCTGAAAGACGGCAGGCCCATGAACCAGGAAGAGTACGACGCCCTCACCGAAGAAGAGAAAAAAATTCTGGATGAAAAGAGCCGGGCCGTGCAGAGCAGGATCGACGAGACCCTGAGGAAGATGAGGGCCCTCGACCGCAGCCTGCGGGAGGAAATATCGGAACTGGAAAAAAATGCGGCCCTGGCAGCTGTAGGTCCGTACTTTGAAGAGATAACGGCCAAATACGCCCAATTTGAAAGCATAATGGAGTACCTGAAAGCCGTAAAGGACGACGTCATCAAAAACCTGCCGACCATAAGGCAGTGCGATGGCTCGAAAGGGGAACTTCAGGAAGTGGCCACGATTTCCAGTAACGCCGCCCCGAAGGAAGATTTTTTCGTGCGCTACAAGGTGAACCTCTTCGTCGACAACCGGAATACCGAAGGCGCCCCCGTGGTCTTCGAGACAAACCCTACATATTATAATTTATTCGGCAAGATCGAGGGTAAGGCTTTCTTCGGCA
>QGUT01000072.1 GCA_003242255.1 Bacillota bacterium | reverse complement strand
AATTTTCGGGGTACGAGGAAAAGGTACTGAAAGCGATGCCTGTCCTTCCTCCGGCTCTGGGAAATGTGAGTTTCACCCCGATGCTTTACAAGGAAGTAAGGGAGGAAAGCCGGTTTCTCGGGGTAGAAGGGGCATCCCTGGAAGCCGAAAGAAGGTTGGAGGAATGGCTTAAAGCTCTCCCCGAGGAAGTGGAGATTGTTCAAAAAAGGGCAGAATTCACCTTAAATCCGGAAAAACAGGTGGTCATAGGGACTTTGACGGTGGAAGTCATAGAGAATATCGGAATTGAGAAAGATATTGAATAAATAAAGGAGGATGTTTTATTGGCTAGAAATTCGGCCGAGGCCAAAGTTTTCATAGACGATATAGAGACCGTCGCGGAACTTTTCGGAAGCAAGGATGAAAATGTCAAATTTATCGAAAAAGAGTTTGACGTCCGAATAATAACGAGAAATGGAGAAATCCTTATATTGGGCGATAAGGAAAATGTCGGAGCGGTGGAAAAGCTCCTCTCCCAGTTGATTAAAGTTTTAAAAGGAGGCAATTCTCTATCTTTCTCCGACGTCAGGTACTTTTCGAGACTAGCTAAGGAAGGGCTGGAGGGAAAGATCACGGACCTTTACGACGATGTAATCTGCGTAAATCACCGCGGAAAACCGATAAAGCCCAAGACCATAGGGCAAAAACTCTACGTCAATGCGGTCAAGCGAAACTATATAGTTTTCTGCATTGGGCCGGCGGGCACGGGAAAGACGTACCTTGCCATGGCGATGGCGGTAACTGCTTTGAAGGAAAGGGAAGTCAGCCGTATAATCCTCACCAGGCCCGCGGTGGAAGCCGGCGAGAAGCTGGGATTCCTGCCCGGAGACTTGCAGGAAAAAGTGAATCCCTATTTGCGGCCGCTTTACGACGCCCTCTACGATATCTTAGGAGTGGAAACTTTCCAACGGTACATGGAAAAAGGGATCATCGAGGTGGCGCCTCTGGCTTACATGAGGGGGCGGACCTTAGACGACTCGTTTATCATTTTGGACGAAGCTCAAAACACCACGTCGGAACAGATGAAAATGTTCCTTACTCGCCTCGGCTTCGGTTCGAAGGCGGTGATCACGGGGGATGTTACCCAGGTGGACCTTCCCAAAGGGGTTTATTCGGGCCTGGAAGAAGTTCAGTTCGTTTTAAAGGACATTGAGGGGATAGAATTTGTCCACCTTACCGACAAAGATGTGGTGCGCCACGAAGTGGTGCAGAAGATAATCAAGGCTTACGAGAGATACGAAGAAAGCCGAAAAATTCAGTGAGGGGCTGATCCTGTGTCGGTCGAGTTGAGGCGCGGATGGCCTAAAGTGAAGATAAAAAAGCAAAGCAAAAAATGGTTTTCCAACGGCGCCTTCCAGAGGATCATGGTGGGAGTCGCATTTTTTTTGGCAATGGTCGTCCTAATGGCCGCAAACATGTTTCCCAAAAAATACGACCTGAAAGTGGGCGACATCGTCCAGGAAGATATCGTGGCCCATAAAGATGCCATCGATACCGTGGCGACCCGCAAGCTGAGGGAAGCTGCGGCCAGTAGCGTGGCCCAGAAGTACACTTTAGACCAGAACGTGACGAAAGAAGTCAAGGAAAGAGTCGGAGAGATATTCGACGGAGCAAGAAGGGTGAGGTCAAGAGATATAATTCGTTCCGATAAGGTCAAGTTGTTGAAATCAACCGTCTTCGACGGTTTATCCGAAGAGACCTATTCGTTGATGATAGATCTGAGCGATTACGAACTCCGGGAGATGGAGACCGTCACCAAAGCGGTGATCGAGACGGTCATGAACGACGGCATCAAGGAGGAATCCATCGACCGGGCGAAAGCCTTGATAATAGAAGAATTCAAGAAGACCAGCCTTCCCGAAGCGGTAAAGAGCGCCGGAGAAGAGATAGCTTTTTCGGTGATAAGACCCAACATGATTTTTGACGAGGAAGCTACCGAACGGGAAAGGAAAGCGGCAGCGGAAGCCGTGGCGCCGGTAAAGATCGCGAAGGGACAGGTGATCATCGAAAAAGGAAAACCGGTGACCCAGGAGCAGCTGGAACTTTTGAAAGAGTTGGGGCTTCTTCCCCACGACAGTTCCTCGTACTTTAAAATGGCCTTTGGAATTGCAGCCCTCGTGCTGGTTCTGGAATTTATCCTGGCCGCTGAAATATACCTCTTTCACCGGGAGGTTTTCGAAAACGCGCCGTACCTGGGGCTGCTGGCTTTGATCGTGATAACAACCTTTTTTATATCGACGGTTTTCAAGACCATATCGAATTACCTGGTGCCCGTTTCGGCGGGGAGCATGCTGATATCCATGCTGATAAATCCCCAAATAGCCATTACGGCAAGTTTCGTGATGTCGGTATCCGTCGGCGTGCTCTTGGGAAGCGATTTTGCCAGCGCCCTGGTCGCCCTGGTGGGCAGCCTCATGGGCACTTATTTTACCAAAAAGGTCATGCAGCGGGGCGATTTGACCAAAGCCGGGGGACTGGTGGGCCTGGCCAATTTCTTTGTGATACTGGGCTTCGGGCTTTTTAACAACAATTCCTTCCTGGACATCGCAAAGGACAGCTTCCTCGGAATAGCCAACGGGTTTTTATCTTCGATTCTGGCCATAGGCCTCTTGCCTTTTCTGGAGAATTCCTTCGGAATTACGACTTCCGTAAGGCTTCTCGAACTTTCCAACCCCAACCAGCCCCTGCTTCGCCGCCTGCTGCTGGAGGCACCGGGCACCTACCATCACTCCATAATAGTGGGCAATCTGGCCGAGGCTGCTGCCGAAGCAGTGGGAGGCGATTCCCTGCTGGCGAGGGTGGGGGCGAACTACCACGATATAGGCAAGCTGAAAAGACCTTATTTTTTTATAGAAAATCAGCTGACATCCGACAACCCCCACGATAAATTGAATCCGACGCTCAGCGCTCTAATCATCACTTCCCACGTAAAGGACGGCCTTGAGATAGCCAGGCAGTATAAGTTGCCGCCGGTCATCCAGGATTTCATAGCCCAGCACCACGGCACGACCCTCTTGACTTATTTTTATAAAAAAGCCTCGGATAATCAGGAGGGGAAGAAAGTAGAGGAGAGCGGATTCCGCTACGATGGGCCCAAGCCGCAAACTAAAGAAGTTGCCATAGTGATGCTGGCCGATTCGGCGGAGGCTGCCGTGCGATCCATGAGTAAACCCACTCCTGGCAAGATAGAAGGGCTGGTGCGGCAGATAATAAAAGAGAAGCTGGCTGACGGTCAGCTGGACGAGAGCAACCTGACCCTGAAGGACCTGGACAAAATTGCCGCGGCCTTTTCGAAAGTTCTGACGGGCATTTTCCACAGCCGGATAGAGTACCCGGAAAAAATAAAAGAATTGGAAAGGAAGGGTTGATCTTGGCCGAGGTAGTGATAAATAATATGCAGCACCGCATCGACGTGGACGACAGGTTGGAGGAACTGATACGGAAAAGCGTTGAGATGGCGTTAAATCTGGAAGGAGTAAGAAGCGATTTGGAAGTGAGCGTGGCTCTGGTGGACAACGATTACATCAGGGAACTGAATAAAACCTACAGGGGAAAGGATGCCCCGACGGATGTGCTGTCTTTTCCTATGCTGGAGCCCGGCGAAGTAGATGATGTTCCTTCCGAGGGGGAAGTGGAGCAGCTGCTGGGCGATATAGTGATTTCCCTCGAAAAGGCTGAAGAGCAGGCGAAAAGTTACGGGCATTCTTTCGAAAGGGAAGTTGCCTTTCTCGTGGTACACGGGGTTTTGCACCTTTTGGGTTACGACCATGAAATCGAAGAGGAGAGAAAAATAATGAGGCAAAAGGAGGAAGAAGTGCTCAAAGCCCTAGGGCTTACCCGCGAGGCGTTGTAGCCATGAAAAAAAGCAGAACCCTTATGGAAAGCTTTGCCTATGCCATTTCGGGGATAATTTACTCTTTTAGAACCCAGAGAAACCTAAAGATCCACTTTTTCGCCGCTTTTCTGGCAATGGCCATGAGCTGGTATTTCGGCTTGACGTCCCTGGAATTGGCAGCGGTAGTACTGGCTGCCTCTTTGGTCATTATTGCCGAAATGATAAATACCGCTATAGAGACCACAGTCGACATGATAACGGGCAAATACCACCCGCTGGCCAAAATAGCGAAGAACGTGGCTGCCGGTGCAGTGCTGGTGGCAGCCATGAGTGCGGTGGTAATCGGATGCCTGATTTTTTTCGACAGGATAAAACCACTGATAAGGGTGCTATTCGGCAGGTAAATGTAGGGGGTATGGCTATTGAAAAAAGCCCATATAATTCCGATACTGGCCTTTTTTCTGCTCTGGATGAGTGGCTGCAGCAGGACCGCCAATGCTCCGAGCGAACAAATAGATGAAGGCCATGAGGTAGAATCGGTGGTCGAACAGGAAGAGCCAAAGGCAATAAATCCCCTGACAGGCCTATTTATGACAAAAGACCGAGAAGGGAGAAGGCCTATTGCCGTCATGATAGAGAACGAAAAAAAGGCCAGGCCCCAGTCGGGGCTGGATAAGGCGGACGTAGTTTACGAAGTCCTGGCAGAAGGTGGCATTACCCGATTTCTCGCCATCTACCTGGGTGTGGATGCCCAGGAAATAGGTCCGGTGAGGAGCGCCCGCCCGTACTTTATAGACTTTGCGATGGAGTACGATCCCATTTACGTGCACTACGGAGGAAGCCCGCAGGCTTATTTGGATCTTAAAAGGAACAGCCACATCGCCCACATAGACGGCATATACGACGACGTGACCTTCTGGAGGGACAAGTCGCGGAAGGCCCCTCACAACGCGTACACCAGCACCGAAAATATAGTGAAAACGGCCGAAAAGCGCGGCTTTCTAAAGACGACCGAACTGTCTTTCTGGGACTTTGCCGAGGAGACCACATCTTACGGTGGCCTGGCAGAATTTGAGCTCAAGTATTCAGGAAACTACAGGGTAAAGTACGTCTACGATGAAAGAAAAAAGGTCTACATAAGGCAAATAAACGGCGAACCCCACATCGATAGAATAACCGGAGACCCCATAGCAGTGAAGAACATCCTCATCCTCTTCATGGACACCCGGGTCATCGATTCGGAAGGAAGGCTTGAAATAAAGACGACCGGGTCCGGAACCGGATACTACGTGAGTTGCGGGAAATCCATTCCTATTAAATGGGAAAAGTCTTCCCGCTTCGCGAGGGCCAAATACACTGACCAGAGCGGTGAAGAAATAAAGCTCATTCCGGGAAATACCTGGATACAGGTAATGCCCCTCAAAGCTGAGGTATATTTTAACCTTGTGGACTGAAAGAGGTATCGGCCATGGGACTTTATACGACAGAAGCTGTAGTGGTGGGATACAGGGATTTGGGAGAAGCCGACCGGATACTCACCCTTTTTTCGCCCGAAAAGGGCAAGATCCATGCGGTGGCGAGAGGAGTTCGCCGGCCCAGGAGCCCCCTTATGGCCGGCACGCAGCTTTTTTCCTACAGTAAATTCCTCCTGGTAGAGGGCAAAAATTTGGATTCCGTAAGCCAGTGCGAGCTTAAGGAATCCTTTTTTAAAATAAGGGAAGACTTAGATCGGATGGCATACGGGGCCTACTTTGCCGAGCTCCTTCGCCTATCCACCAGGGAATGTGATAAGAGCGAAGAAGTTTTCAGGTTTTTTTTAAAAACCCTTTTTTTGCTCGAAGTATGGGAAGATCTGCCGCTGATGGCTAGGGCCTTTGAACTAAAGCTGATGGCCCTCCTGGGCTTTGCGCCACAGGTATTTTGCTGCGTGAATTGCGGGGAAAAAAGGATGGAAAATGCCTGGTTCGGTTCCCTCTCCGGGGGTATCCTCTGCGAAAAGTGTAAAGATAGGGATGAAAAGGCGATTAAAATTTCGAAAGAAACCCTTGCCGTGATGAGGCATATTTTAAAAAAAAGGTACGAGGAACTGGCGAAGCTCCAGGTAAATTCCCAGATAAAAGGGGAATTGAAAAAAGTGAATTTAGATTTTGTTTTGCACCAGTTGGAGCGAAAGCCCCGAACCTTGAGGTTCCTGGAAGACATATCCCTATTATGAGAAGGCGGAGGGTTGATGTTGAGAGCGGTTTTAGATTCTTTCAGAGGAAAAGCGCTGTACTTTTTTGGGTCATCCCTGATTTTTTTTGCGGGATGTTTTCTGGGGTGGCTGGTGTTCTGGCAAAATCCTACTTTCGTGCTGGACAATCTGGACAAGCTGTTGGGCAATTTGGTGGAAATCGGAAAGAAACTTGAAGGTGCAGGAAAGCTTGCCGCAGCGGGATATATTTTCTACAACAACGCAAAGGCGCTCCTCGTGATGATCTTCGGCGGAGTAGTTTTCGGGATTATTCCCCTTTTTAACCTGTTATTCAATGGAATTGTGGTGGGAGTGGTGCTGGCCATGAACCTTTATCACGGCCAGTCGCTTTCTTTTTTTCTGGCCGGGATACTCCCCCATGGAATGCTGGAACTTCCCGCTATATGGGCGGGAGCTGCTTTCGGTTTAAAGACGGGAGTAGAACTCTTTAATCCAAAAGGGATGAGCAGGCTCGACAGGCTTAAGGATAATTTGAGGGAAGATATCCTGGCCTTAGGGCTCTTGATCCCGGTCCTTTTGGTAGCCGCCCTCGTGGAAGCCCTGGTGACTCCGGCGGTAATGAACTGGTTTTGGTGATTAAATAGTATATACTTTTTTCGGTAAATGTGATATACTTTATTTGTAAATTCTCGATTTGGATACATATTCGGTCATGCGTCGGAAGGGAGGGAAGAGAAATAGAATTAACACCGAGACAGAAGTTGATAGTAGAGATCGTGAAGAATAATGAGCCAATTACGAGTGAGGAGATCGCAGCTAAACTTAACATCACGCGGGCAGCTTTGAGACCTGACCTTTCAATACTCACCATGGCCGGAATTCTGGAGGCAAGGCCGAGAGTAGGGTATTTTTATGCGGGCAAAAATCAGAAGGGCCTTATTTCGGAAAAGATAAAAAGTATAAAGGTCAGCGACATTAAAGCGGTACCGGTGGTAATAAGAGAAGAGGCTTCGGTATATGATGCAATAGTAACGCTTTTTTTGGAAGACGTGGGGACCCTTTTTGTGGTGCAGGAAGATGGAAGTCTCTGCGGTGTGATCTCCAGAAAAGACCTCCTGAAGATAGCCATTGGAAATGCGGACATAAAGCAGATACCCGTGAGCGTCGTTATGACGAGGATGCCCAATTTGGTCACCGTGACTTTGGATGAAAGCGCTTACGATGCCGCGAGAAAAATCGTCGAGCATCAGGTGGATGCTCTTCCGGTGATAAAGCTTAAGGAAGTGGACGGCAAGCAGAAATACGAAGTCGTGGGAAAGGTCACGAAGACAACTATCACAAAGCTTTTCGTAGAAATCGGCAAGGATTAATAATTTAAAGGGGGGATTTAAAATAGTTAAGGTAGAAGGGCCAGTAATTTTTGCCGTATCAGATTCTATCGGGGAAACGGCCGAATTGGTAGCAAAGGCGGCCATAGTGCAGTTCAATTCAAGCCATGTGGAAAT
>QGUT01000246.1 GCA_003242255.1 Bacillota bacterium | reverse complement strand
GATCCGTGGCGTGAACAAAGGTACGCTTGGGACTGAGGGGATTGACGTTCCCATCGGGGAAACAAAATGGGCGGCCATCGTTGCCGCCCCTTGTCATTTGTTTTAAACAAGAACGATGCTGATTTCGGGACCTGTCCAGGTCCGACTTTCGATTTCCCGACGACGTTGACACGATCTCGTCGAAAATGTCCTATTTTCTTGTGTTTTTCGTCAATGAAGTTCCAATGATCCTTTAGGTGTTTGTCCCAGTTTACGGTATCATCCGGAGTTACATCGACTTTTTGGTCAGGATTAGAGGGCCTCACCACCAGTTCCGAAACGTCGCGGAGAACACGTTCACAATCCCGAAGCGAAACCCTGTTCGAATGGTGTATGTCAAGCAAATGCTCCGCCTGATAGGGAGGGCGTAAGTTCTCCCTCTCCCCTTACACCAAGTTTACCCCAGCCTCCTATGTATGGCAAACGTGGATAAGAAGGACCTTCAATACTATCTTGATTTACCCTACATCATCATGTTGCAGAAGATTCGCGATGAAAGTGGGAAGTATTAATTCGCCCGTGTTATGGAGCTCGACGGATGATGCCAGAGCGATGGAGATACGCCCGAGGAAGCACTGAAGAATATCCGCGAGGCCATGGAAGGGTATCTGGAAGTTAAGCAGGGGTACGGTGAGCTGATCCCCGAACCGGTTCCGGAGAGCCAAGCCTACAGTGGGCAATTCCGCGTCCAAATTCTCAAGAGCCTGCGCCAGCGCCTGGTTATCGAGACGCAGCGGGAAGGTTTGTCCCTCAATCAATACGTGCTGTACAGCTGAGCAAGTTGAAAGGCAAGACGAGCAGGGGGAAGAAAAGGACCTGCCCGTCTGATGGAAGTGGCCCCCCTCCGGAATTGTGCAGGGGACTTTTTTGTTGTTCAATGGTATTTCTTCTGAATTCCTTTGAGGAGATCGTCCTCTTATGGACTGATCTGAAGTTTGTAGATATCAATTCAATTTGAATGCGAGGTTCTCAATTAGTAAGTGTAAAGAAAACTTATCTTAAATTGGTCATTATTCCTTTATTAGAGATCTAATCTTAATCTAATCTTACGCATTACTACCGCGATTAACCCGCCTATTAATCCCCAAAATATAATGGGAATAAATAAATCTAATAAGTTTCCTGGATTCTCTACGTTATCAAGAAGTCCTATTAGTTCCCACATAGGTCTAAAAGGTTTATTAATAGCCCTGTAAATGGGTCCAAATATGTCTCCGATGATGTTAATTTCTGCATATGAACTTATAAAGCCAATAAAAGTTAACGATAATATGATTGAAAAAGAAATCACAAATCCTATTATGAAGTCCCGAAGAGTTTTCATTAAAGTATCCCCCCTGTTTGATTTGCTCAGTAAGACAAAGAAGGTTAGCCGCACGGGAAACCCGTGCGGCTGATGGGTTAATTAGCAACAAGATTGTATTTTTCCAGCTCCCAGTAAACGCCCGGCATTGAATCATGTTTGGGGTTAGATACAAAATGCTCATCAGCAGACGGGTCAGCTAGGTATACAAGCTTTTCGTTCTTCAGTTCTTGTAGATCTTTGTTTTTTATTACGACGACAGCTTCAATAAATCCTTTGAACACTGCTTCGTTTTGAGACAGAATGTTTTCTAAAGCGATTTTGTCGATGAGTTGTCCTTCAACAGGTTTTAGGCCAAAGGTGGCTTTTAAGCCTGTTCCTTTTTCAATCGCACGTCCCTTAATTTGGTCGACCTTTATGTTGTACTTACTAACCAAGTTAGCCAATTCGCCTTCGTTAAGGGGTTTGGTGAAGGTAAGGGTTACAAAAACTTCTTTTTCGGAAGAAGCTTCATTATTAAGTTCTTTTAGTTTTTCTTCCACTTTGTTTTTGTATTCAATCAGGTTTGATTTGCTTTTAGCGATTTCGTGGTAGGAAGAAATAGGATTGAATTTTTGTTTTTTTAGAGTTTCTGCATCAGTGACCGCATAGCCCACGCCGACAAGAAGTACAAGGAATGCAGCGAAGGCCACAATTTTTTTGTTCATTTTAATCCCTCC
>QGUT01000245.1 GCA_003242255.1 Bacillota bacterium | reverse complement strand
CAAAGGCTTTGTCTACCTTGCCCTCCATCAAAGCCCTTGCGGCTGTGATAGCTCCCCCCGCCGAAATCTGGTGGGATTTGGTCACTACCGCATCCACATCGGGCACGCAAAAGTGGACTCTTTTTATATCTTCTTCCTTCGCCACCGTGGGATTGAAAAACCTGACGCCTTCAATATCTTCGATGCCTTCTTCGCTGACCTGGTCCGAGGTATAAAGCAGCCTTTCTTCCCTTTCGGGGTGGGTGGGGCTTATGGCCCAATCGAAGGCCGGGAAAAAAACGAGCCCCAGCCTGTTTTTCGCTTTGAGCATATTCAACCCTCCTCAAGAAGCCTCGAGCTTGCCGACGCCGGGCTTTATCTGGGCTTTCACCCTGATATTCCTGCCTACGGTGTAAAAGCCCCTCACCATGTTAAAGCTCGACTCTTCTAGTATTTCCGCCTCCACATCCTCGGAAGAGGCTCCTAAGGCCGAAGCTCTCTCTTTTACCAATTCAACCGCTCGCTTCCGGGCATTTTCCAGCTTAAAGTTCCTCCCTATTTTTTCCATTATACCGAGCTCCGGCACCGTAAGGCAGCCCTGGGCCGTGTCGGCCATCAGAGTGATTTCTGCCGTCACCCTGCTCAAGGCCGCCCCGATGGCGTTGGCCACTTCGAAGTTTCCGGGGACGTGGCACGGCATCTTCAGCTTCTTTTCGAGCGTGGGAGATAAGGCCCTAGCGGGCCCTCCTATTATGACGGCTCTTTTGGGGACAATTTTTTCCCCGTGCAGGAGTTCCCGGATGGTGTAGACCGGCCTGCTGTTCAAATCTTCGAGGAGCTGGTCCACCCGTTCCTTTATGAGATCTCCCATCCGGTCCAGGATCAAACGGGCCGTTTCCTCCGGGGAAAGCCCCAGTTCCTCCCCCAACCCTTTCATGGCCAAATGGGCCTTTTCTCTGCTTCCTAAATTTAAAAGTCCCAGCAATATCATCGCGTCGCTGGGCGTGGGCATCGGACCGCCCAAAGCTTTGGGCGGTCCCTCCCTCATGGGGCCTATGACCAATCGACCGCCCTCGACCCTCACAGCGCTGTCGCCACCGATCGCCATCGACTGAGAATAAATGGCCCTCACCAGAGTGGGATAAACTCCAATGCTGATCCCCTTCGGCTCCAGCAGTGGAATTCCTCCCGCAAAAAAAGAAATATCGGTCGTGGTTCCGCCTATATCCAGCACCACCGCATCTTCGCCGGTGCCGGAAAGCGCCCAGCACCCCACGACGCTGGCGGAAGGCCCTGACAGAACGGTGTACACCGGAAAAGCCTCGGCGCTCTTTAGGTTCATCGTTCCGCCGTCGGCTTTTAGCACATTTACAGGGGCTTTCAGCCCCCTTTCATCAAAAGCTTTTTCTATGGCCGACGCAAAATAGCGAAATCGCTCGTATACGGCCACATTGAGATAAGTTGTAAAAACTCTCCTCGGAAAATTTAGTTTTCCGGAGAGGGCATGTCCCATAACGACCGGGCAAAAGCCCCCTCCCAGCAGCTCTCTTGCTTTCAATTCATGAGCCGGGTTGCGGACGGAGAACTTGGTCGCGATGCCGACCTTCAAAATCCCTTTCGCCTTAAAGCGTCGGGAAGCATCCCGAACTATGTCCTCATTAAAAGGTTTCACTTCCTGGCCCCGGTGGTCTATGTAGCCGTCCAGAAAAACGTTTTCGTCGCCGCAGGCTAAAAATGAAGGGTCGAGCCCCGGACCGCTCTCCAATATCATGCCCACGGGCGATGTTTTTCCCTCCAGCACCGCGTTGGTGCAAATGGTGGTGCTCAGGTTCACCCTCTCTATATTCCCGGGGTCCACTTCCGCCGTCAACTCATCGACGGCTTTGCAGATGCCCTCGACTATGGAATTGGAAGAATAAGGCACCTTTGCCGTTTTAAAGACTTTGCCCCCATTTAAAAGCACGGCATCGATATGAGTGCCGCCCACGTCGAGACCTATAATCACTGTCCTTCCCCCCTTCATTCCTCGCCGACCACTTTTATTTCGGGCTCCAGCAAAATTCCAAACTCCTTTTTGACCCTGTCCTGAAT
>QGUT01000244.1 GCA_003242255.1 Bacillota bacterium | reverse complement strand
GAGGCGGCCTAGGAAATCAGTAAGATGGCGGGGGCTTCGGAGAAAATCGTTCCGGAGATAAATTCGCTGCTATTCAGGGCCTACCGGAGGCTGCCCTGGCTCCTGGTCGCCCTCTTCGGGGAGATCCTATCGGGAAACGTCATAAAAAATTATTCCGAGACCCTGCAAGCCGTAGTGGCCCTGTCCTTTTTCATCCCGCTACTGATGGACATGAGCGGCAACGTGGGGACCCAGTCGGCAGCGATAGTGGTGAGGGGCCTGGCCACGGGCCAAATCGAACCTCTCATGATATGGAAAAACGTTCTGAGGGAAAGCTGCGTGGGAGCCATTCTGGGGCTCATCAACGGAGCGCTGGTGGCCGCCATAGCTTATCTGTGGCATGGTGTTCCAGCTCTGGGCCTGGCAATAGGGCTGGCCATGGTGCTGAATCTGACGATAGCCGCTTTTTTGGGTACTTTCATTCCTCTGTTCTGGAACAGGCTGGGCCGCGACCCGGCGGTGACCTCGGGGCCCTTCGTGACCACGCTTCTGGATATCATAGGTCTCCTCGTGTATTTCGCCACTGCCCGGCTCCTGTTGAAGTTCTAAAAATAAACCCCTGCTCTCTCGGGCAGGGGTCATTTAATGACCTGGAGCATGAAAAATTTCAGGTACCTGGTCTCATCCGATGCAGCTAGGATCGGGTGGTCCTTAGCCTGGGTTCGAGTTTCCACCACCCTGAGGGTGGCACGCGCATCCCAGGCGGCCGATTCTATTATCTCCCAGAACAGCTCTTCGCTCACGTGGTGGGAGCAGGACGAGGTTATCAGAAATCCTCCGGGTTTTAGAATTTTTATAGCCCTCAAGTTTATTTCCTTGTACCCCCTTACAGCGCCCTCCAGGGCCTGTTTATTTTTTGCAAAGGCAGGAGGGTCCAGTATGGCTACGTCGAACTTCCTGCCGGTGTCGTAAAAATATCTCAATACGTCAAACGCGTTTCCTTCGTGAAATTCGACGATGTCCTCAAAGCCGTTCAGTGCGGCGTTTTCCTTCGCCAGCTCTATCGCTTCCCGGGATGCATCGTAGGCCAGGACTTTTTTAGCGCCGAAGTGGGCGGCAGACAGGGCGAAGGAGCCGGTGTAGCAGAAACACTCCAGCACCTCTGCGCCCTTGACTAATGGCCCTATGGCCCTCCGGTTTTCCCTCTGGTCGAAAAAGTAACCGGTCTTTTGGCCATTTATCACGTCGACGTAAAGTTTCAGGCCGTTTTCTTCTATGAGGATTTTCTCCGGGACCTCTCCGTAAAGGCAGCCTTTCGTAAGGGGCAGTCCCTCCAGCTCCCGGACCGGCACGTCGTTTCTCTCGTAGATTCCGAGGGGCTGGAACATCTCCCGCAGCACGTCCACTATGACTTCTTTGAACTTCTCCATGCCTAGGGCCAGCGTTTGAATTACGAATACGTCTTCGAATTTGTCGACGATGAGGGCAGGGAGAAAATCGGCTTCCCCGTAAACCAGCCGGAAACTACCGGAGATCCCCAGTCTTTGCCTGTACTCGAAAGCCTCCTTTATTCGCTTTTTGAAAAAGTCCCGGTCGATTTCCTCTTCTTTTTTCCTCGTCAAAATCCGCACGGTTATCTGCGAGCGGGGATTGATGTAGCCTTTTCCTAAGAACCTGCCTTTAAAATCGTAGACCTCTACCAGGTCTCCGGGGTCGAAACTGCCTTCAATTTTTTCTATCTCGGTTTTAAAAACCCAGGGATGGCCTCTTTCTATTCGCTTTTTTCTGTGGGGCGTCAAAATTACCTTCGCCAAGGTCTAACCTCCATTCTATCCAGATCTTGCGACTTTGCGGAAAGTCTTTTTATGACGGGCAGAAGGTCTTCTAAAGGGCCGGCGTAATCCGGCTTAGGTTCTATGCCCTTTCGGTTTATCATAAAATCGGTGACAAGGTAAGTCTTTATTCCCAGTTTGGATGCCACCAGGTCTTCTTCCACGTCGTTTCCGACCATGAGGCATTCCTCGGGCTCAAGGCCGGTAATGTCTAAAATCTCTTCATAGTATTCCAGGCGGGGCTTGGCGAAATGCATGTTCTCG
>QGUT01000071.1 GCA_003242255.1 Bacillota bacterium | reverse complement strand
TTTATTGCGGGCTGCACGGTGTCTTCGGACGCAGCCTGCATGTATATCTGCCTTATTCCGCTGGAACCGGTCAGGGTGCGGGAGATGGTGATGGGAACGTATACCACCTCGTCCTCGGAACCGGCTATGATGCTGCCCTGGGAGGCGAGGACTCCGATTATTTTAAAAATGCGGTTTTTGACCCTGAGTTCCCGGCCTACCGGGTCTTCCCCCGGGAAAAGTTCTTCTGCCACGGCGTTGCCGATTACTGCCACGCTCCTTCGCTCTTCGACCTCCATATTGGTGAAAAATCTTCCCCGAGCGACGGTGAGATTTCGCACCGAGGGGTATTCGGCGGTGGTTCCTGTCAAATTGACGTCCAGGTTCTCGCCTTTGTATACGGCCCTCAATCGGGTGCTCGCCACCGGAGCGGCAGCGCTTATATAAGGATTGTTCGATACCAGCTCCCGGAATTCGGAGTAAGTCAGGGAGCTTTGGGGACCCCTGCCGGTGATGTTTATCGCTATGAGATTGGCGCCGAGGCCCCTTATGCTTTCCTCAATCCTGGAGGCGGAGCCCTGAGTTATGGCCACCAGAGTGATTACCGAAGCTACGCCTATTATCACGCCCAGCATCGTGAGAAAGGAACGCATTTTCTTGCGGCTTATGCTTCTCAAGGCCATCGCAGTGTGTGCTAAGAAAGACATCTATACCCCCGTCCTTTCATCTCGAATTATCATTCCGTCCCGTATCTCAATCCTGCGCCTGGCCCGCGAAGCTATCTCCCGGTCGTGGGTTATGAGGATTACGGTCTTACCCCGGGTGTTGAGGGATTCCAGTATGTTTATCACGTCGGAACCCGCTTTAGAGTCCAGATTTCCCGTGGGTTCGTCGGCGAGGATGATGGGAGGGTCGGTGGCGAGGGCTCTGGCGATGGCGACCCTCTGCTGCTGGCCGCCGGAAAGCTGCGAAGGCCTGTGCGAAAGCCTGTCGGCCAGTCCCATGAGGGAAAGAAGTTCGGCGGCTCGTTTTTTTCGCTCGGAAGGTTTTATGCCGGCGTAGATCATGGGAAGTTCCACGTTTTCGAGGGCGTTCAGCTCGGGTATCAGGTTGAAGCTCTGGAAGACGAAGCCTATTTTCCTGTTCCTTATCTTCGCCAGCTCCCTCTCCGTCAGCTTGGACACGGGTCTTCCCTCGAATAAGTATTCTCCCGACGTGGCCACGTCTATCATGCCCAGGATGTTCATGAGCGTAGTCTTGCCGGAGCCCGAAGGCCCCACTACCGCCACGTATTCTCCCTCTTCAATCTTCAGGTTTATGTTCTTCAATATCGGAAGTTCGTTTTTGCCCTTGCCGTAGGATTTATTGATGCCTATCAGTTCTATCATAAAACTCACCTTCCTGGATAGCGGCCGGGACCGCCGGCCGGAGGTCCGCCAGGTCCGCCGCTGGGCCCTCCGCCCGGGCCCATATCAAAGCGAAAAGCTCTGCTGCTGTTTTGCCTGCTGCTCTGGCTTGAGGAGGATGCGGGCACTATCACTTCATCGCCCTCGTTTAGACCTTCCAGGATTTCCACGTAATCGCCGGTCTTTACGCCCAGCTTCACTTCTTTCAAATTCTGGCGGCGATTCTCACCGTCAGCTTCATCTTCATTTACGGGCAGCAGCACGAAGGTCTTTCCATTGGCTTCGCGGATAGCGCCGGCAGGAAGTATCAGTGTATTTTCTTTGGACTGCAATATGATTTCTGCCGTGACCGTCATGCCGGCTTTCAGCTCTTCGATGGGGCCCGTCACTATGGTTACGTCGAAAACCGAAACTTCATTGGTGGATTTCCCTATTTCGGCCACGTTTTCCACAATGCCGTCCCACGATTTGTCGGGGAAGGCGTCGGAGGTTACCTTGACCGGCATCCCTTTTTGTACCTTGACGGCGTCCAGTTCGTCCACGGAAATTACCACCTTCATCCTGGAATAATCGGCCAGAATTATGAGGGGTTCGCTGGAGCCCTGGCTGCTCGACTGGGTCAGTTCTTCCCCTTCGCTCACGTTGACCTCCACAATGGTGCCATCAAAGGGGGCGGTGTAGACCAGCTCGTTTTTCGCGAGCTCCCTTTCTTCCAGCTCCAGCTTTGCCTGCTCTAAAGACCTCTTCGCGCTTTCCACGCTTTCTTTCAGCTCATCGGAGTCCAGACTCATGAGCTTTGCGTTGGCGCTCACCGTCTGGTTTTCCTTCACGTGGACGGCCGATACGGTTCCCGAGGCTTCAGCCCTCACTTCTATTTCTTCCGGAGCTTCCAGGGTCGCGGTTTCTACCGCTTTCTGCACGCCCTCCGCAGTGTGTACGGTCACGTCCACCAGAGTTTCCGTCCCCTCCACGTAGTATTCCCCGTCGATTTCTATAGTGGCGTAATAGTATATCGCTCCGGTGGACTGGAGTTTGCCCTTTTCCGATATGGCGGTCACAACGCCTGCCGCTTCGTAAAGGGAATCCAGAAACAGAACGCTAGCCTTGTCGCCCACTTTCACATCTTTTATCTGAGCCCCGTTAAAGGGCGCTTTTACTGTGGTCTTGCCGGGGTTTAACCTTAGCCTGGCTACGGCGGTTCCCTTTGAGACGCTGTCCCCTTTTTCGACCAGGATCTCGGTGACCGTTCCCCGCTTCGGAGCCCTGATTTCGGCCTTTTCCAGGTTCGACAGGGCTTTGTTCAGGTTGTCCTGCTGGATGGAAAGTTTTATCCTGGCTTTTTCAAGGGCCAGGTCGGCAGTTCGGTTGTAGAGCACGAGCAGCGGGTCGCCGGCCTTTACCTTATCGCCCGGTTTTACGTAGACTCTTTCGACGGTGCCGCTCCCCCTGGGTTTGAGCTCGAGGAGCTGGTTGGGCTGAATGGTGCCGCTCCCTTTTATGCTGTCGGTTAGTGGAACCGATTGGGGTTGAAGAAAGAAGGGTAATAGAAGCCGCCGAAAAGGCATATGAATAAGGATTGAAAACGGGCGACTCATGTGGTAATATTATCCTACGTAGACCGACCGGTCGGTCAATTTTTTTTGGAGAGGGTGGTACGTAGTGAAGAACAGGCTTACGGCACTTATCCTCATCGTTTTAATCGCCACGGCGTTGATGGTCGGCGGTTGCAGTAATAAGGCCGGTGAATCGGCAGAGGAAAAAAAGGCGGTTCCGGTGAGGGTCGATAGCCTTTCTTCCAGAAACCTTTCGGAATACCGGTATTTTACCGGGACCGTAGAGGCTAAAAACCAGGTGGTAGTGGTGACTAAAATGGCCGGAAAAGTAAAGGAAGTATTGGTGAAGGCCGGCGACAAGGTGAAGGCGGGCCAGGTACTGGTGAAGCTCGACGAAGAGGACGTGATGCCGCAGGTCGAGCAGGCAAGAGCCGCTTACAATGCCGCCGAGGCCAGCTACAACAGGACCAAGGCCCAGCTGGAACAGGAACTGAAAAATCTGGAATCTTCGGTGCGGCAGGCCGAAGAAAACTTTAAAAACGTATCGCAGAACTACGAGCGGATGAAGAAGCTCTACGAGGAGGGGGCCATTTCCAAAAAGGACTTCGAGGCCGTAGAGCTTCAGTACTCAGTGACCAAGGAGCAGTACGAGTCGGCCAGAGAACAGCTGGAACTGACCAGAAATAATACCATCCCCCAGACCCTGGAGGCGGTAAGATCCCAGATGGAGCAGGCAGAAGCTGCCCTTTCCGCTGCCCAGACTGCCCTGGAAAATACCTTGATAACGTCCCCCATCGACGGGACCATCGGAAACGTGAACGTGCGAGTAGGGCAGCTTTTGGGCGCGGGAACGGTGGTGGCGGTCGTGGGCAACACCGAGAGCTTTTTCGTGAACATAAGCGTACCGGAGGACGTAATTAATTCTATAAAATTGGGCGATGCCGCAGAAGTCGCGGTGGATTCGATAGACGCCGTAATAAAGGCCACCGTCACAAAGGTAAGCCCTTATAAGGACCTGGCGACGGGCCTTTATCCGGTGGAATTGATGCTGGAAAATGTGCCTTCGGACCTGAAGCCGGGGATGTTCGCCAGGGCAAAAATTGCGGTATCTACATATGAAAATGTGCTGGCGGTTCCCGAAGAGTGCGTCGTAAGGTTAAATGACAAAGATGTAGTCTTCACTGTGGAAGGAAACACCGCAAAAGCCAACGAGGTGGTGCTGGGGCCCACCGTGGAAGGTTATACCGTAATAAAACAGGGGTTGGACAAAGGCATGAGCGTCATAGTCGAAGGACAGGAATTCGTGGAAGACGGTTCCCTGGTTGAAGTGATAGGCAAGGAGGAAGTAAAATGAGCCTTGCAAAGCTTTCCATCAAACACCCCGTCACGATGGTGATGATCATCGTGATGGTGCTGGTGCTGGGAGTCGTGTCCCTCAACAGGCTGGGCACCGACCTTTTGCCGAACATCAGCTTTCCCACGGTGATGGTGATCACCACTTACAAAGGGGCAGGCCCCCAGGAGATCGAAAACCTGGTGACCAAGCCTTTAGAGCAGGTTCTGTCGACGGTCAGCAACGTGAAGAGCATCAGGTCCACGTCGGTGGAAGGCGCGTCCAATATAACGGTGGAATTCAACTGGGGCACCGACATGGACTTTGCTGTGCTGGAAGTGAGGGAAAAGATAGACCTCATAAAAGACCTGCTTCCTTCGGAAGTAAGTTCGCCGCAGATATACAAGTACGACGCATCTCAGATCCCCTTGATGGAGATATCGGTGGCCGGGAAAGGCGATCTGGAGGAACTTAAATATATAACCGAAGATAGGATAAAGAACAGGCTCCTGCAGCTCGAAGGGGTCGGAATGGTGCAGGTCTTCGGCGGCACCGATAAGGAAATTCACGTGGTGGTGGACCCCGAGAAACTGATGAAATACGGGACGAGCATGAATTCCATAGTCCAGGCCCTGCAGCTGGAGAACCTCAACCTTCCCGGCGGAAGCATTTCGTACGGGAAGAGGGATTATCTGGTCAGGATAAACTCGGAATTTGCGGATATCTCGGATATCAAAAACCTTCCCATAATGACGGCAACAGGAAGCGTCATACCCCTTTCCAGTTTGGCCCAGGTGGAGTATGCCAGCGAAACCGACGTCCTGTCTAAATTGAACGGAAAACCCAGCGTTGTACTGGTGCTATACAAGCAGAGCGGCTACAATACGGTGCAGGTAGCCGACAAAGTCGTGAAAGAACTGGAAGAGCTTAAAAACGAACTTCCTTCGGGCACCGAGTACAGTGTGGTATTTAACCAGGCCGATTTCATAAATAAGGCTATCGGCAACGTGGCGAGCAACGCGGTAAGCGGCGGCATCCTGGCAATAGCCATACTGTACCTATTTCTCCACGACCTGAGGTCTACGATTGTAATCGGCCTTTCCATACCTATATCAATAATAGCCACCTTCGTTTTGATGTACTTCGGAAACCTAACCATTAATCTCTTATCACTGGGGGGCCTTGCCCTCGGCGTGGGCATGCTGGTGGACAACTCCATAGTGGTGCTCGACAACATCTTCAGACACCGGGAGGAAGGCGAGGGGAACGTAGAAGCGGCAATCCTCGGGACCGACGAGGTGACAAGGGCGGTCATCGCCTCCACCCTGACCACTGTCGTGGTGTTCCTGCCGGTGGTATACGTGCAGGGCATAGCTGCCCAGCTCTTCAAAGAACTGGCCCTGACGGTTACCTTTTCGCTCCTCGCGTCGCTTATGGTATCGCTTACGCTCACGCCTCTGTTGTGCTCCCGCTTGAAAGTTGGCGGTGATACGTCGACGAAAGTAAACTTTCTCGCAGCTTTTGGAGAAAAATTCGACAGGGCTTTCAGCAGGTTACTCGATAGATATCGCAATGCGCTGAAATGGGCCCTCGCCCACCGGAAAGTTGTGATCGGGGTTACGGCACTGGTCTTCGTTTTGAGCCTGGTCCTTTCGCCCTTGATTGGGACTGAGTTCCTGCCCAAGTTCGACATGGGCATGGTGATGATGACCGTCGAGATGCCGGAAGGCACCAGGAAAGAGGTGCTCGAAGGTACGGTGGATGAGGTGTTATCGAAAATAAAGGATATACCTGAAATAGAAAATATACTGACCATTGCCGGGTTTTCCCAGACGGGAGAGGCGGCGGACAATGAGGCCTCAATAATTATAGATTTAAAACCTCTTGCCGAGAGGGAGAGGGACAGCGATGAAATCACAGAGGAGATAAGAACTAAGACGGCCAAAATTCCCGGGGCCAAGATAAGCGTGCTGTCCCTTGCTGGAATGATGTTTCTGGGAGAGGCGTCGGAGGCAGTATCCATCAAGATCAAAGGCGATGATATGGATGAGTTGAAGGAGATATCGAAACAGGTCGAAGAGATAGTAAAATCAGTGCCGGGCACGAGGGAGGTAAAGAGCAGCATCGCCGAACAGAAGCCGGAGATCAATATAAGGATAAAAAGGGATGTGGCTTCGCTCTACGGCCTGAACTCAGCCTATGTTGCAAATTACGTAAAGTCGGCGGTGCAGGGCGTGGTGGCGACCAAGCTCAAGACCGGCGGTGAAGAGGTGGACGTGAAGGTCATGGCCAGGGAAGACCTGGTGGACGACGTGGAAAAATTAAAGAGCCTGGCGATCCCGACGCCGTCGGGGATAATGCTGCCCCTTTCCAGCATAGCCACTGTGGAAAAAGAAAAGGGGCCTGTTTCAATAGACAGAGAGGACCAGTCGAGGACGATAAAGGTGACGGCCAGCGTTGTCGGCAGGTTCTCGGGAGATGTCAACAGCGAAATACAGCAAAAGCTTAGGGACCTGGACCTGCCGGAGGGCTACTCCATCGAAATGGGCGGCGAGCAGGAGCAAATTATGGAATCCTTTGGGGGACTTACCCTGGCCTTTGTCCTTGCCATACTGCTGGTCTACATGGTGATGGCGTCGCAGTTTGAATCGCTGCTTCAGCCTTTCATCATAATGTTCACGCTGCCCCTTGCCATAATAGGCGTGGTGTTCTCGCTGCTTCTGACCGGAAGGAGCCTGAACATAGCGTCCTTCATAGGAATGATCACTCTGGCGGGAGTAGTGGTGAACAACGGCATTGTGCTCATAGATTTTGTGAACCAGCTGAGGGAGCGCGGGCTTTCGAGGGAAGAAGCCATAATGCGGGCGGGGCCGTTGAGGGTCAGGCCCATACTTATGACTACTCTGACCACCATTTTAGGGCTCCTGCCGCTTTCGCTGGGCCTGGGCGAAGGCGGTGAGTTGAGCGCGTCTTTGGCGACGGTTCTCATGGGAGGACTTACGGTGTCTACGGTCCTCACCCTGATAGTGGTGCCGGTGCTCTACACCGTATTTGAGGATTTCGGAAAGATTTTCGGCAGGAAGCGGCCCGCATCGAGCGAAAATTGAGAAGGAGGTCGGAGGTTTTGAAAAAGATTAAGAAGTTCCTGGTTTTTGCTGCAATCCTCTCCTTTTCCCTCCTCGCTTTTTCTTCAGGGGCGGTCGGCACGAGCGCCGAAGAGCCCCTTAAGCTCACCCTGCAGGAGGCGGTGGAGATCGCCCTCAAAAACAACCCGTCGATAGGACTTTCGGAGCTCGCGGTGGAAAAGGCGAAACTTAAAAAGGATCAGTTGAGGTATCGGGAAAAGAAGGTCGAGGAACAGGATGAAGAATTAAGGCAATTGTACGGCATGTCAATTACTAAAGACTTCGAGTACGAATACTCCATGGAGATGGGCAAAAAAGCCGCCGACATGGAGTTGAAGCTGGCCCAGCTCTGGTCTCTTATACACATCTC
>QGUT01000243.1 GCA_003242255.1 Bacillota bacterium | reverse complement strand
GCCCTTACTACCGAGGGAGACGATTCGTCTACTGCCGCGAACCCTGTGCTCACAATGCTGAGTACGAAGACTAGCACGAGCAGGGTCGCGAGTGACTTTTTGAATCGCTTCATACCCAAATCCTCCTTGTTTTATTTTTTATCTAAGTTTATATTAAAGAAAACTTTTATTTTCTTTGTATCCCCCCTCTCAATATGTAAAAAGGGTTTGTTTCTTCTTTCTTTATGACATCCACACGCAATATCTTTATGCAAAGATATTGCGTGATGTTAACTGGACAAAAAAATTTATCCTCGAATAATGAGCCTCGTTTCTCGTCATCGGATTTGAGTATGAGCTCAAGGCTCATTATTAGGTTTTCAAAGTTCAAATTCTATGGTTATTATAGCATCAGGCTTTTGGAGGCGTCAATATAATTGGAAAAATTGTAATACAACTGTAAAATAGGGATAATATTTCTGACATAACCAGCTTTTTCGTCCGGTAGATATATATATTCGATAAAGCATGGTAAATTCCTTCCGGCCGGGGAAAATTTTGCTCAAAAAATCACTTGTCTTCCCCGTCGAAAAAGTCCCTGGCCCTTTCGGCCATACTCTTGAGGGCCTCGGAAACTTTGCGGTGGAACTCCTCGGCCGAAAGCCCCGTCATGAGCTCTATCACGTCGTCCACGGTTTCGGCGGTGTAGATGTGGAATTTACCCTCCCTTACCGCCTCCACCACTTCCCTCTTCAACATGAGGTTATCCACATTCTTTGCAGGTATCACCACGCCCTGGCTGCCGGTCAAGCCCTTTATCTTGCAGGCGTGGTAAAAGCCTTCTACCTTCTCCGTAACGCCCCCCACCGGCTGCACGTTCCCGTGCTGGTCCAGGGACCCGGTCACGGCCACGTCCTGGCGCAGGGGTATGCCGGATATGCTGGAAAGCAGGGCCAGAAGCTCCGCGCAGGTGGCGCTGTCCCCTTCAACGCCGCCGTAATTCTGCTCGAAGGTGATGCTGGCGGTGACCGAAAGGGGGATTTCCCTGGAATACTTCTCACCGAGGTAGCCGGAAAGGATCATGACCGCCTTGTCGTGAATCCTGCCGGAGAGCTTCGCCTCCCGTTCTATGTTTATCACGCCCGCATCGCCGAGGAAAGTCCTGGCGGTGATCCGCGAGGGCTGGCCGAAGACGTGGTCGCCTATGTCCAGGACGGAAAGGCCGTTTACCTGGCCCACCTTCCTGCCTTCCGTATCTATTATTATCTCGCCGCGCTCTATCATGGAGAGCAATTTTTCCTCTATGGAGTTGACCCTGTAGACCTTCTCCTCTATGGCTTTCTCCACGTGCTTGCCCGAGACCTTTTCGGCCCCTTCGAGAGTTGCCCACGTACCCGCTTCGTATATGATTTCCGCGATCTCGTTAAAGCGGGTGGAGAGCTTCTTCCTATCCCCAGCCAGGCGCGAGCTGTAGTCGATGATTTTGGCCACCGCCGATGGCTCAAATGGAGGCAGGTTTTCTTCCCTGCAGATGTTGCATATGACCGAGGCATATCTCCTCATGTTTTCCCAGTTTCTGTCCATCTCCACGTCGAAGTCTACCTTTATTTTAAAGAGCTTCCGGAAGTCGTCGTCCAGATCGTTCAGTAAATAATAGATGTAGGGAGTGCCTATTATTATGACCTTCACGTCCAGGGGTATGGGTTCGGGCTTTAAGGTGATGGTGGGCACGGTGCGGTACTGCTCCCCGATGTTTTCCACCCGCGCCTCGCCGTTTTTGAGGGTGCGCTTTAAAGTGTCCCAGGCCAAGGGGTCTTTGAAAAGGTCCTCTGCCTGCAGTACCAGATACCCTCCCCGGGCCCGGTGGATGGCGCCGCTCTTTATCAGGGTAAAGTCGGTGACCACCGTGCCGAAGAAGGCCTTGCCCTCGATCTTGCCGAATAAATTATAATATGTAGGGTTTGTCTCGAAGACCACTGGGGCGCCTTCGGTATTCCGGTTGTCGACGAAGAGGTTCACCCTGTAGCGCACGAAAAAATCTTCCTTCGGGGCGGCGTTACTGGAAATCGTGGCCACTTCCTGAAGTTCCCCTTTCGAGCCATCGCACTGCCTTATGG
>QGUT01000242.1 GCA_003242255.1 Bacillota bacterium | reverse complement strand
CTTTTTGCTCATCTGTAGTATGAATCAAGGCTTTCTCAGCTAATCTAGAAAGGTCATGAATTCTCGGAGGGTTATCACTTACATTTTTTACATATATCGCCTTAATCAGCTTTTCAATAACCAGATGACCTATAAAAAGGCTCCAATGATAGTCTCCAGTCTCATACAAGTGGAGCATGGTATTATAATCTCGCAAAGCCGTATCAACCCAATAGCGAATTAATTCTTTTTTATCCATGAGGAATGACTCCTTTAAATTATAGCTTCTTTATTAATTATATCGCTATACAACGCTTTTATCAAGAAATAACAAGGTTGTCCAGCCATGAGGAGTAAATTTTTTAACAATACCATATAATAACATTTTGCCTTAATTTTCTATGTTAAATATTTCCAGTATATTTCTCTCTCTTTTACGCCAAAAAGACCGGCTAAGGTTCATCCTCAGCTTTTTATTAAATTTTAGAAATTTCTCTTCCCTTCACACCACCTCCTCTGCTATAATGTAAATACTACGTGAACCTTACTTGCATCGGTTTCGCTAAGCTGGTTATATCCTCGTAAGTTAGTATTTTATTCCTTAAATCTTCTAAAATATGTAAACATATATAGTTTTCTTGATAAGTTTGAATACCTTCGCTCCATTGATGTAAAGTTGCATCAATATGTCCGCAATCTGCGCAAGCAGATAATGATTCTTCATAGCATTATAATTGTAACTGTTTATATGCCCTATGGCATATATCAAATTCTTCTGTCGATTGAATCCTTCGTTTTCAATTTTCCATCGATTTCGCCCTGCGCAAACAAGTGCCAGGGCATTTTTCTTCGTTACCTTTATGTCGGTAATAAAAACATAGCGCTTGTCTCCTTTACCACTTTCTCCATCAATAAATTCAATTAGGTTTACCAGCCTTTCATTGTACGATATGTCATTAGCCCAAAAAATATTATCCTCTCGTTCTATATCCCCTTCCCTCTTCCTAATGCTCATCCCCTCTATCTCCTTTATAGCCTTAAATTCTTCTCCAACGCTCTTTATCCGTCCTTCCTTATACCTTATCAAAAATTTCCACCCATACTCATCACATAACTTAAACACACCTTCACAGGCATAAAGACTGTCCCCTAAAATACAAATGGGCAGCCTCTTGAAATCTCTCTTTATTTTCCCTGCCAACCTGTAAAAGGCCTTTAATTCACAATCTTTGCTTGCTGACTTCTTCTCCCTCATTCTCTATAAACTCTGTCCCTATACTAAACACCATATCCCCAATAACAAGCTTGGCCTCAAGCACTTGATGCATATATACCGTAGTCACTTCCCCAGTTCCCTTATTTACGTATTCCCGCTTCAAACAGTGTTCGCAATGCCTTTCCTTAAATGTATAAAGTCCAGTTGCATCAAATATTACTCCCCAATATTTCCCAAGTATCCTGAAATCTTCAAAACATCTCTTTTTCAATAACTCCTTTATCATATAAACCCTGATCTTCTCAAGCTCTGACGGATCTAATTCAGATAAAAAATCATTCATAGTATCATAGTGTGGCAATTCTTCAAGCCCTTCTATCCCTAGCATCTTCTCTATGTTTTTTATACATTCATCTTTATTTAACTTATCCGTTGTCTCTCTCATAGATATTAATTCCATTATATTCTTCAGTATCATCACATAAAGTATAACGTCCGGCAAATAAGTGATATAGCTCTGATGCCTGGGATCTTTTACTCCCCTAAGCCATTCGTTTAAATCCTTAAAAAAATGATTCTTAATTCTTATGAACTCGAGAAAAAAATTTGTGTTCTTTTCTGCCTCTCTTTTTTCTTTTCTTGTTGCCAACCCCAATCCCCTCCCAAAAGTGCTATTTTGCTGACTTTTTATAGTATTATTATACCATATTTAGCACTTTTTTGAAAGAGATTGGCGTATTTTATCCTACAATTAGCCCGAAAAATTTTTACTCCTCAGCGCTGAAGGTTGTCCAAAAGAAAGGACCCTATTTCGTAAGCAGGGAGGCACTGCACCAACTTGCCTCGGGAATTGTATCCCTGGCCTCGCTTGAACGTCACACAGGCAATCACGAAAACGCAGGGGATACAA
>QGUT01000070.1 GCA_003242255.1 Bacillota bacterium | reverse complement strand
ATCCTCCGCTTCATCGTACTGCCTGAGGCCTTCGTAGCTTTTGCCCATGTCAATCAAAGCCTCGGCTTTGATTTTTTTCAAATATGCGGGCTCTTCTTGCCCGCTGCCGGAAGGCCCGGGCTCTTTCGCCTTCAAAACGTCATTCAAAATCTTTATGGCTTTTTGGTACTGGCCCAGGTCGTTATAAGCCCTTGCTTTGATAATCTTGAACCTGTAATCCTGCGGGTAATCCCCTTTGAGTGAAAGGCCCTTTTCTACGGATTTCAAAGCTTCCTCCGGCATGCCCGCCTTTTGCTGGGCATCGGCCAGGTAATACCAGAGGACAGGTGCATCCGGCGCTTTTTTAAGCTGTTCTTCATAGTATTCAACTACTATTGGAAAATACTCTCGGTACAGGTCTTCCGCAGGGACCAGGCCGATTTCATACCAGCGCAGCACGTCCACGGCCATGGCGTTGCCGGTGTCCTTCTGCCAGACCGCAAGTTGCGCCCGTCCGTCGTAGCCCTTTTCAGTGCTGTATTTTCCGGTAAGGTGCAGTATATCCAGCCTGTGATACCCCGTTCCGGCAATCTTCTTCAGCGTGTCCCCCTGCCAGGAGAAAATATCGAGGCCGTTGCCGGCGGAGGCCCCTACGGTAGTGCCGATAAGTACCTCGGGCTTCCCGTCGCCGGTAATATCGGCCACCTCAAAGACGTCCAGGTCGTAACCGAAGCTTTGCTCCTGCCACACTTCCTTCCACCGGCCCTCCTCGAGTTTCAAGGCGAGAGCTCCGACCTGGGAGGGCTCTCCGAACTTGTACGCGGCCAGGATTTCATCCTGCCCGTCGGCATCCACGTCGCCCCAAGCTACGGTGAGCTCAGAAGTATTTTCCTTCGCCTCCTGCGGGAGAAACTCCCGGATCACAGCTTCCAATTCTTTGTAATTTTTGGTTTCGGCAGTCGGAGGCCCGATGGTGCTTGAGGGCGAAGGCAAAAAATTGCAGCCGGTAAAAAGCAGCATCCCGGAGAGCAAAAGCGCAGCGAATTTTTTGACGCCAGTCATACCCAACCTCCCCTTCATTGATTTCTGAAGTCCTCAGCTGAGGAGCTATCAGCGTTTCAATTTAAGTATAATCGCCGCCCCCAAAAAAAGGATTATAAAAAGAGTTAAAAGCGGTTACAAAAAAATTACACCGGGAGGATTAAGCTTACCCGGGTCCCTTCCCCCTGCCTGCTCTCTATCTCCAGGCGCCCCCCGTGGAGCTTCGCGATTTCCTGGCAGATGGCGAGTCCCAGGCCGCTTCCCGGCTGCCTGCTGTCTGCTTTATAGAATTTTTCGGTCACGTGGGGGAGGTCTTTTTCCGCTATGCCGCACCCGGTATCCTCGACGGTTACCCGCACAAAGCCCCCTTCGCCCCTTGCCGAAAGGCGCACCTCACCGCCGGGTTCGGTGAATTTAAAGGCATTGTCCAGAAGATTTATGAGGACCTGTTTTATCCGGTTCTCGTCGGCCGTGATTTCGGGGAGGTCGGAATCGCAGGCCACCTGAAATTCCACGCCCTGCCTTCTCGCCCGCGGCATCATCTGGGCCTTGATGTAATCCAGGGTGCGGGAAAGGGAGACTTTCTCAAGCTTGAGCTTTATCCTTCCCGACTGAAGCCTTGAAAAATCCAGCAGTTCATCGACGAGTTCCGATAATCTCTCGCTTTCCGACGATATGATTTCAAGGCCCTCTTTCAGTTCCTCAACATTTTCAGTTTGATATCCTTCGAGGAAGGAAAGCAGCGTGACAGCCCAGCCCTTTATGGCGGTAAGGGGTGTCCTGAGTTCGTGGGAAACCGAGGCGATGAACTCGTTTTTAAGTTTTTCCTGCCGCTCTATCTCTTCCGCCATGAAGTTCAAGGTGTCCGCCAGGCTCCCTATCTCGTCGTCGCTCCTTTTCCGGGCCCTCGCCTCAAAATTGCCCTTTGCCATCTCCATCGCCGCCCGGCTTATGTCTCTCAAGGGCCTTACGATGGTCCCGGAAAGCACAAAGGCCGCGAAAATAGAAACGATTACTGCGGCAAGTCCTACGGCAACGAGACTTAAAGCGATCTTGGTCACCACCTGGTTTACCTTTTCCAGGGAGGTCACGAACCGCACGGCGCCCACCACGGTGACGCCGGCCTTGAGGGGATAGGAGATCGCCAGCACCCTTTCCCCCGTCTTCGGCATCCTCCCGGTCCACCGGGCGGGGACTCCTTCCAAAGCCTTTTTGACGTCTGGAAATTCCAGTTCACGACCGGCCGACCCTCCGACCGAATCGGCCAAAAGTCTCGAATCGATGCCCACGATCTGCACCAGGGCCGAGGTGGAAGCGGATAGACTTTCCGCCAGCGCTTTTGCTTTTTCTTTCAGGTCCCCATCCGCCGCAAAATACTTGCTGTAAAAATTGGAAGATATTTCGGCCTGTTTCGACAAAATGGCCTCCACGTTGCCGAAGTAATACTGCCTTATGGAGACCAGAAGGATCGCCTCGAAAATGGATACGGTGATGAGTATGACCGCCAGAAAGCTCTTCAAGAGCCTTGCCCTAATTCCTTTCAGATGCTTCCCCCCTCCACCGGTATCCCACTCCCCATACTGTCTCGATATACCGGGGCGATGCCGGATTTTCTTCTATCTTCCCCCTCAACCTCTTAACGTACACATCCACGGTCTTGGGGTCACCCACGTAATCCACGCCCCAGATGGAATTCAAGATCTCATCCCTGCTGAAGGCCTTACCCGGGTTTTTCATGAAGAGCAGCATCAGGTTGTACTCGGTAGGAGTAAGGTCCAGTTCTTCGCCGCCTTTCAAAACCCTGTGCCCCTTGAGGTCCAGCACAAAAGGGCCGGAGCTAATGCGGTCTTCCTGCAGACCGCCCTTTTTAATCCGTCGCAGCACCGCCCTTATCCTGGCCGTAAGCTCCAGAGGGTCGAAGGGCTTTACCAGATAGTCGTCGGCTCCCAATTCGAGGCCCATTATCTTGTCCATGGCCTGGCCCCGGGCCGTCAGCATGATGACAGCCATTTCGGGCTGCCTTTCCCGAAGGATTCGGCACACCTCAAAGCCGTCCATGCCCGGCAGCATCACGTCCAGCACGATGAGGTCCGGCCTTTGCTCTTCCGCAACCGCCAGAGCCTCCTCGCCGGTGGCTGCCTCCAGCACCTCGTATCCGCTTCTTTTCAGGTTTATCACTATGAACCGGCGTATCGAGTCCTCATCCTCCACCACCAGTATCCTTCCGAAGGACACCTGCTGCATAGCGAAGCCCCCCTACAAAAAAGCCCCTTTATAAAGAGGCCCCGAATCGTCAATGAGATAACCTCTTGTTTTCAATTATAACACAACGGCGAAGTCCTTTTACACCGCTTTTTTCTCGAGGCGGGCTACGGTGTAGTAGGTGGGCCTGTCCTGGACGATAGCGTAAAATTCGGTTTCCAGCTTCAGCCCGTTGTACCTCTGCACCATTTCCCTGAGTTTCTCCTGCGATATGCTCTCAAGGAAGGCTACTATGACCGCCCTCCGGGCCCTCCGCCGGCTCGCCGCCGCTTCTATGGCCTTATTGTCCAGGGCAGGTATGATGTCGATGACCGTGCCGTCCTCCTTTAAGAGAGCTGCGACGAAGGAAGGCCGGGGAACTTTGAAGAGCCTGCGCCTTATTTCAAAAACCACCGAATTCAATTCCATGCACCCCCTATGGTCTGGACAAACTGTCCTTATATACATATATGCTCGCTTTTCCAAAGCTATGACAGAAATATAACCGAACAATTGTTCTGACAAATTAAGTATATAACATAACCTCAAAATTTTCAACAGAAAAAATCCCGCCGAATTTTTCGGCGGGATTTTTTCTTCGATTTTAAATTAATACATGTCCGGATTGGGCATGGACGGGTTCTTTTCTTTTTCGGGGATATCTGCCACAACGGCTTCGGTGGTGAGCACCATGGCTGCAAGGCTTGCGGCGTTCTGCAGCGTCGAACGGGTCACCTTGGTCGGGTCGACGATGCCTTTCTTGATCATGTCGCAGAACTCGCCGCGGAGCGCATCGAAACCGATGCCTTTCTCCATGCCCTTGAGTTTCTCAACGATCACGGAGCCGTCCAATCCGGCGTTGTAGGCTATCTGCCTTACGGGCTCCTCGAGGGCCTTCCTTATAATGTCCACACCGACCTTCTCGTCGCCTTCCGCTTCGACCCTGTCGAGGGCGGACAGAGCGTTGATGAAGGCAGTTCCGCCGCCGGGCACGATACCCTCTTCGACAGCAGCCTTGGTGGCGGAGAGGGCGTCCTCGATGCGGTGCTTCTTCTCTTTGAGCTCGGTCTCGGTAGCAGCGCCGACCTTGATCACGGCAACGCCGCCGGCCAACTTAGCAAGGCGCTCCTGCAGTTTTTCTCTGTCGAAGTCGGAGGTCGTCTCTTCGATCTGGGCTTTGATGGAGTTGATGCGCTTCTTGATTTCTTCCTTGCTGCCTGCGCCGTCGACGATGATGGTCTTTTCTTTGTTGACCTTGACCTGTCTTGCCCTGCCGAGCATATCCATGGTCGCCGACTTGAGGTCTATGCCGAGCTCTTCGGAAATCACCTGGCCTCCGGTGAGGATGGCGATATCCTGGAGCATGGCCTTCCGGCGGTCACCAAAGCCAGGAGCCTTTACTGCCACGCTCATCAAGGTGCCGCGCAGCTTGTTCACAACCAGGGTAGCGAGAGCTTCGCCTTCTACATCTTCGGCGATGATGAGGAGCTTGGCCCCAGCCTGCACTACCTTTTCGAGGATGGGCAGCAGGTCCTGCACGTTGGACAGCTTCTTATCGGTGATGAGGATGTACGGGTCATCGAGAACAGCTTCCATCTTTTCCGCATCGGTTACCATGTACGGGGATATGTAGCCTCTGTCGAATTCCATTCCTTCTACTACTTCTAAGGTGGTGCCTATGGTCTTGGATTCTTCTACGGTGATTACCCCGTCCTTGCCGACCTTTTCCATGGCCTCGGCGATCAGGTTACCTATCTCTTCGTCCGCCGCCGATATGGATGCAACCTGGGCTATAGCCTCTTTGGTCTCCACCGGTTTGCTGAAGGTCTTCAGTTCTTCCACTACCGCCTTTACCGCCTTTTCGATGCCCCTCTTGATGAGCATCGGGTTGGCACCGGCGACTACGTTCTTCATGCCCTCATGGATGATTGCCTGGGCCAGCAGTGTGGCAGTGGTCGTTCCGTCGCCAGCTACGTCCTGGGTCTTGGTGGCCACTTCTTTGATCAGCTGGGCTCCCATGTTCTCAAAGGGATCTTCCAGTTCGATTTCCCTAGCTATAGTCACGCCGTCATTGGTGATCGTCGGGGTACCGAATTTCTTGTCGAGGACCACGTTGCGGCCTTTGGGCCCCAAAGTCACTTTTACGGTATCAGCCAGTTTGTCAATACCCCTCAGCAGGGCTCTTCTGGCATCTTCGTTGAACTTAATCTGCTTTGCCATTCTTCCAAACCTCCCCCTCTAATTTATTCCACGATGGCCAGGATATCGCTTTGCCTCAAGATGAGGTATTCCTGATCGTCCAGTTTCACTTCGGTTCCTGCGTATTTCGAGAAGATTACCTTGTCGCCCACTTTGACTTCGAGCGGGACTTTCTTGCCATCGATGATCTCACCGGTTCCTACTGCGATCACTTCGCCCCTCTGGGGTTTCTCCTTGGCGGTGTCGGGCAACACTATGCCGCCTTTGGTCTTCTCTTCCTTGTCCAGCACTTTGATGACCACGCGATCACCTAATGGCTTAATGTTCATGTTAACCCTCCTTTTTCAATTTTTAAACACATTATTAGCACTCTTACCAAGTGAGTGCTAATAGCAATTTATATCATATCTTATCAATATTGTAAAATCAATAGATACCACGCCTTAAAACCTTTAAAAAAGTCTTGTAGCGGCTGCGTTTTCAGGTCATTTTTCCCAAATTCTCTCTAATTCAAGGTCTGTCGGCTAATTATATTTTATCCCAATCCCTTCATACTATGCATTATTATTCCATTTTTACAAGTCGTACCTATTCAGACTATATAATTCTAATTTTACTTTTTGGGACAGGGCTTATCGCATAAACATCGGGGAGTGCAGATAAAGAAAAAGGGCCTTTCGGCCCTTTTCCCTTCAAGCCGAGACCTTTTTCGACAAAAGGGACGTCACGGCTATGCCTATCGTCGCTCCTATCAGAGCCGTGATGAGCTGCGGCAGAGTAAAAGCCTGAACCACCGGCTGGGGCACCTTTACGCCGAACCAATTTAAAATGTACAGCACCGAAGCCGAAAGCCATGCGTACTTTGCCACGGAAGGCAGCGCGATTTTTAAAACGGCGTTTTTCTGCGTGGAGTAAAGGTAGACGTAAAGGGCGTTCCCAGCCATTATGAACGGGACCATCGGCGGGAACTTTAGAATGCCCACCAGCAGAGCGATGGCAGGAGTCAAGAGGCCTACGGTGACTCCCGAAAAGGTGCCCACCGTGCTCCCCGCGATGATGAGCATCGCATTAACCAGCGAGCCGGTAAGTAACTGCGGCATTTTCATGTACTGGATGACCAGGGTTATGGCCAGCAATAAGGCCGTCCGGGTCAAAGATCTGGTATCTTTCACATACTCACCCCCTTCGCTCAGGACCTTCAACCCTTGCGTCAGGTCAAAATCCCTTCACTTCTATTTTAGCTTATGAAAATCTCCAGTCAAGGGCCTACAGAGTCACTCTGTCTGTGGCAAGCGGCATCAGCCCTATTCTGTCGTACACTTCCCTCAAAGTCCGGGAGGCGATTTCGTTGGCCCTCTCGGCCCCATCCTTCATGACCTTTTCCAGGTAGCTCCGGTCTGCCATGAGCTCTTCGTATTTTTCCCTGATGGGCCTTAAGCATTCTATAACCGCCTCGGCCACGGCTTTCTTGAAAGCCCCGTATCCCTGGCCTTCGAACTCCTTCTCTATCTGTTCAAAGCCGAGCCCCGTCACCGCCGAGTAGATGTTCATCAGGTTGCTTATCCCGGGCTTGTTTTTCTCGTCATAGCGCACTACGGCCTCCGAGTCGGTGACCGCTTTTTTAAACTTCTTCATTATCAATTCCGGAGGGTCGAGCACGAGTATGTAGCTGTTCTCGTTTTCATCGCTCTTGGACATCTTCTTCGTGGGTTCCTGCAGGCTCATGATCCTGGCACCGACTTTGGGGATGTACGCCTCCGGTATCTTAAACACTTCGCCGTACAGGTTGTTGAACCGGATGGCGATGTCCCGGGTGAGTTCTATGTGCTGCTTCTGGTCCTCTCCCACGGGCACCAGATCGGTCTTGAAGAGCAGGATATCGGCGGCCATCAGCACCGGATAGGTAAAAAGTCCGGCGTTGACGTTGTCGCTGTGCTTTCTCGCCTTTTCCTTAAATTGGGTCATCCTGCTCAGTTCTCCCATGTAAGTGTAGCAGTTCAAAATCCACGCCAGTTCCGCATGGGCGCTGACGTGGGACTGGAAGTATATTATGTTCTTTTCCGGGTCCAGCCCGCACGCCAGGTACTGAGCCAAAAAGGAATAGCACCTTTCCCTAAAAATTTCCGGCTGCTGCCTTACCGTGAGGGCGTGCAGGTCCACGATGCAATAAATGCAGTCGTACTCGTCCTGAAGTTCAACCCAGTTCTTTATAGCTCCGAGGTAGTTGCCCAAAGTCACGGAACCCGAAGGTTGGGCGCCACTGAAAATCCTTTTCCTGCCGTTCATCTCTCTTCCCATCCCATCCTGCGTTTTTTCTATTTATTGTACAACTAAAAAAAATATTATACAAGCTCTTTAGCCAGGCCCCGGTTTTTTGCTTCCCAGAGGTAGAGGGAGGCCACCGTCCTGTACGGCTTCCACCGCTGGCTGAGTTCCACAAGGCAGCTTTTGTCCGGCCAATCTGGAAGTTCGTAGAGCCATTTTACGG